>CAYVWW010000007.1:0-17183 GCA_964455605.1 uncultured Actinomycetota bacterium
AAACAGGAGTCCGGCGGAGAAAGAAGCAGTTATCCAGGAGGATTCCTGATTGCAGGTTTTGACACTATTATATATATTGATAGAAGGATTCTGGGAAAGCCGTCCAGCATTGAGGAAGCAAAAGACTTTTTAAGAGTTCTTTCCGGAAAGATCCATCTGGCAATAAGCGGGGTTTGCATTATGGATAGCGTTTCGGGTAAGTATATTCATGATACCGAAACTACAAGGGTCAAGTTCAGGGAATTAACTGTGACTGAGATTGAAAAGTATATAAATAAAGAAGATGTCACCGATAAAGCAGGTGCTTACGATATATCCGGGTACGGAAGTTTGCTTGTAGAGAAGATAAATGGTTGTTTTTTTAATATAGCTGGATTTCCCGTTTACAGATTTTTGGATTTGATGAGCAAATCCGGGTTTAATGTTATTGATTGATTAAGGAGTTAGTAAATGCAGATATTTGATTTTTTTCTGAATGTGATAGGCAAAGACATGGGTATAGACCTGGGCACCGCAAATACCCTTGTATATGTGAAAGGCAAGGGGATAGTCCTGGAAGAGCCCTCTGTCGTAGCGATTGACAGGGACAGGAAAAGGATTCTTGCAGTTGGTAAGGAAGCCAAGAGGATGGTGGGCAGGACCCCTGATAGCATCATAGCTACAAGGCCTTTAAGGAATGGAGTAATAGCAGATTTTGAAACAACTGAAAAAATGCTCAGGTATTTTATACAGAGAGTGCATAAAAATGTGGCTTTTGCAAGGCCGCGAATAGTTATTTGTGTGCCTTCAGGGATAACTCCCGTAGAGAAAAAGGCAGTGATAGAAGCCACCGAGCAGGCAGGAGCAAGAGCGGCTTACATAATTGAAGAGCCCCTGGCTGCGGCAATTGGCTCCGGTCTTTCCATAGATGAACCAAGAGGAAGCATGATAATAGATATAGGAGGAGGCACTTCCGAGGTTGCCGTTATATCGCTGGGAGGCATAGTGGTCAGCCAGTCATTGAGGATCGGTGGGGATGATATGGATGAAGCGATTGCCTATTACCTGAAAAAAGAACACAATCTATTCCTCGGGGAAAGAACTTCGGAGAAAGTGAAGATAGAGATAGGGTCTGCATTTCCTCTTGAAAATGAGGAAAAGATGGAAATAAATGGAAGGGACCTTATAACAGGGCTTCCTAAAACGATTATCATTACAAGCCAGCAGATAAGGAAGGCATTGGAGAAAGTGTTATCTGACATCGTAAACTCAATTGTTGAAGTTCTTGACGTAACGCCGCCCGAGCTTTCTTCGGATATCATGAAAAGAGGAATCGTTATGTCGGGAGGAGGTTCATTGCTTAAAGGGCTTGCAGAGAGAATCAGCAGGGAGACGCATTGCCCTGTTTATCTTGCCGAAGACCCGATGGCAGCGGTTGCCATAGGTGCAGGAAAGTGCGTTGAGGATTTTAATACCCTGAAAAGGTATTTAAGGTATTCGAAATAGCTGTTTTTGTTTTCAATCTATGATATTTACTGATGGTTATATTAAATAGAAGATTCAGGAATTTTATCGTCATTGTACTGATAATCTTTCTATGCCTGGTTGCCATTACTGCGACCTTCAGGCAGTCTGAAATAATTAATACTTTAAAATCTAAAACTATTGACTTCTTTAAGCCGATACAGGAAAGGGTTTTTTCTATATTCAGCCCGGTTATAGGTTTTTTTAACTACATAAGGGATTATATTAATTTAAGGGATAAATACCTGGAACTAAAGTCGGAAAATTCAAGCCTTAGGGAAGGATATGTTGAAAGTGTCAATCTCAGGGTTGAGAATGATGCTTTAAGGAAATTGCTTGATGTTAAGCTACGGGGAAGTTACGAAACAATAACTGCAAGGGTAATAGGTTTCAGCAATGAAAACTGGCAATCGGAAGTAATTTTAAATGTTGGCATAAGTGACGGCGCTTCACAGGGTATGGGAGTTATGAATGAAGATGGGCTGATAGGAGTTATTACCAGTGCGGGCAGCAATTCCTGTAATGTGCGGCTTATTAATGACCCCCGGAGCAGCATAGGTGTAAGAATCCTATCTTCTAGAAAACTCGGCGTCCTGAAAGGCAATCAGGGCGGGAAAATCAGCCTGGACTATATACCCGTGGGAGAGACTGTGCTTAAGGGTGATATAATAATTACGTCAGAATACGGTAATCTTCCGGGTGAAATTCTGGTGGGTAGGGTAAGCAAGGTAAGCGAGGATGGAAATAGCCTCTACGAGATTATTGAAATAGAACCATTTGCCGATTTTAGAAGATTGGAATATGTTCTGGTAATAAAACAATAGGCGAAAAGTATCGGTTGTGATTATGAAAAGTTTCTCCAAAATTCTGCATTTTTTTATTCTTATAATCTGTTTGATACTCCAGATTGCCTTTTTTGATTATCTCGATATATTCTTTATAAATTTTGATTTAATTATGGTTGTGGTAATAGCCGTAGCGCTTTTTGATGGAACCATGTGGGGGATGATATTCGGGTTTATAGCGGGTATGATAATTGATTTAATGACAGGAAACATCGTAGGGATAAGCGCAGTTGTCTATTCAGTAGACGCATTTATAGTAAAAAAACTTATAGCTGCAGGTTTTAAGTCAAAGCTATTAACTTATATGTTTATTGTTTTTCTTATTACCGAAGTTAATATTTTGGCAGTTGGCTTAATTTATTATTTATTTAATTTTAGCATTAGCAGGTTTGGAATGGGGCTTGATATGATTATCGGGCCTGTTTGCAATATTATTCTGTTATTTATAATATTTCCTATTATAAGGATGGGTACGGGGATAAACAGGGAGACTGAATTTGAATTCAAATATAAGGATGAGATTTAAAATTTTATTTTACCTGCTGGTAATCATACTTATTGTTCTTATTTTACGGCTTTATTTTATGCAGGTAATGAGCGGGGAGCTTTACGCGGAACTTGCATCCGAGAGCATTACCAGGGAAAAAACTATTTCAGCTCCGCGTGGTAATATTTATGACCGCAACGGGAAATTGCTGGTAAGAAGCATACCCGTCAAGGCTGTTGCCGTGCAGCCGAATATCGTTTCAGGAAATGAAAGCGTTATGAAAATTTTAAGCGATTGCCTTGATATCCCTTATTATAAGATAAAGAAGAAAATAGAAGAGAGCAATGTTTCCTATATGGATAAAGTTGTTATAAAGCATGACGTTGATACCCCGGTTGTTATATATATCGAAGAAAACATCGACAAATTACCGGGAGTGGAAGTAGTTGATGTTTACCTGAGGGAGTATAGCTATGGAGCCCTTGCATCTCACTTACTGGGATATATAGGGGAGATTAGCGAAGATAAATTAAAATCTGAAGAATACAATTATAGTTATGAAGGCGGGGACCAGATAGGACTGGGTGGCCTGGAAGAGACTTATGAAAGTGTTTTAAGGGGTAAAAAGGGGAGGGTGGTATATGAAGTGGACCCCATCGGAAGACCGGTCAGCACGCTAGAGGAAATAGAGCCGGTTAGCGGAAGCGATCTGTACCTCACTGTTGATATCGATTTGCAGAAAGTTGTTGAAGAAGCACTTTATCAGGCAATACTTGAAGTAAGGGAGAAAAAAATTAAAGATACCGATGAATATTATAAAGCTACCGGAGGTGCAGTGGTGGTTCTAAGCCCTGTGGATGGCCAGATACTTGCAATGGCGAGCTATCCTACGTACGACCCTGAATTATTCGTAGGCGGCATATTGGAGGATGACTGGAGCAACCTGAACGACCCGGAAAATCATTACCCTTTTTTAAACAGGGCGATTTCATCATTCCCTCCGGGCTCGGTTTTTAAGATAGTCACAGCTTATGCGGGGCTGAACGAGGGAGTTATAACTGAAGGCAGCAGGTTTAGCTGCGCAGGTACATGGTACGGGCTCGGGGAAAATTTTCCAAAATCTTGCTGGTTAAAGTCGGGCCATGGCAGTCTTAATATCGTCGGCGCCATAAAGAATTCCTGTGATATTTATTTTTACCAGGTAGGTTACGGTCTTTTTAAAAAGTTGAATAATGCCGAAGAGCTTCTCCAGAAATATGCAAGAATTTTTGGTTTTGGTTCCGGAACCGGGGTGGATATTCCGGGTGAAGATACCGGGCTTGTGCCGGATAAGGAGTGGAAAGCGGAATATTTCAAGGACCAGAAAGATTACACGGTCTGGTTCCCTGGTGACACGGTTAATATGTCTATAGGACAGGGAGATCTTGCAGTGACGCCTCTTCAAATGGCTCAGGCGTTTTCAATTATAGCCGGAAGGGGAATAAAATACAGGCCACATTTAATAAAGGAGATAAGGGATGGGGAGGATGTCCTTTTTACAAGCAGTTCGACTGAAGAATATGAGGATCTGCAATTAAACAAGGATTTCATTGAAGCAATAGAAGAAGGTCTTACCCAGGTGGTTGCACCCGGTGGGACCGCCTATAGTGTTTTTATGGATTTCCCTGTAGACGAAATACCTGTTGCGGCAAAAACCGGTACAGCTGAGTTTTATGGAAAGCAGGATTATGCCTGGTTTGCGAGTTATGCACCGGTAGGAAATCCCGAATATGTTATAGTAGGTATGATAGAACAGGCAGGTTCAGGCGGAAGCAATGTATCTCCAATTGCGGAAAAGATTTACAGGTATATTTTTAATATCGATTAATATTTAATGGTTATTTATCTTTTTTAGTTTGGATAAACGATAAGATGATAAAGAGAAAAAAAGGCAGGGACACTTTCGAACTGGAAAGCTACGGCGGGGCGAAGAGGTCTATTAATTATGATTTCGTATTATTTTTTATAGTTCTGGCAGTGTCTTCTTTCGGTGTGCTTATAATCTATAGCGCAACCAGGGAGACTTTACCGGGAGGTGTTACAGATCCCCAGTATTATCTGAAAAAGCAGTTGATTTACCTCGCCGCGGGAATTTTATTATTTATTGCCGTCCAGTTTATAAATTACAGGAAAATTGAAAGATACTGGTGGCTTTTTCTTGCTGCTGGTATTGTTTCACTTGCTTCCGTCCTTATATTCGGTTACGAAGTGCATGGTTCGAAAAGCTGGATAGATTTAGGGTTTACGGGCGTCCAGCCATCGGAATTCTCAAAAATTTTTATGGTAATATGTCTTGCTGCGGTATTGTCGAAATGGAAGAAGGAGAAGGAGCACAGGATAACTTTCAAAAAAGTTGTTTTCTCTCTGGCTGTGGCCCTCTCTTTCGTTGCGATGGTTTTACTTCAACCGGATTACGGAACTGCGCTTATATACCTTATAGTATACGTAGGTTTGCTTTTCGCCTCCGGCGCCAATTTACTATATGTTGTTTCAATCCTGGGGATGATATCCGGAGGTGTATTTATTGCCTTTAATGCAGGATATATAAAGCAATACCAGCTGGACAGGATTCTTGTTTTGTTAAAACCGGAGGCTTATCCGGATGAGGGTGCGGGCTATAATCTTTTTCAATCAAAGCTTGCAATAGGTTCAGGGGGACTCTTTGGCAAGGGGCTCTTTCTTGGAAAGCAAACTAACCTGAGTTATGTTCCCGAGCATCATACAGATTTTATATTTTCCGTTATTGGAGAAGAAATGGGATTTATCGGAGCAGCGGCAATAATAATATTGCTTGGAATTATTGTCTGGAGATGTTTTTATATTGCCGGGCGGGCATCTGATAGTTTTGCGGCACTTCTTGGCGCCGGTGTGGGTTTTATTATTTTATCGCAGGTAGTCATAAATATCGGCATGACTATAGGCATTATGCCCATCATAGGCATTCCGCTGCCTTTTTTAAGCTCCGGTGGCTCTAACCTCATAAGCATGCTGCTTGGGATCGGCCTGGTGGAAAGTACATACATGTGGAGGGAAGTAAGGAAAGAGCATGAGATAGCGTATCAGGAATTTAATTAATTATGAGTAAACGTTAGGCGAGATAAAGTTATGGGTGGAATAAAAAGACTGGATTTCAAGCTGCTTGAAGAACTTCTTGAAGGTATTGAAAAGCCGGGAAGATACATAAATAAGGAAATAGGAACAAAAAGTAAAGACCCTCTACTGGTCAGGGATTTGGCAGAGATGGTTTTTATGGCTCTGGTATTTCCCGATATCTATGAAGTTGGTATGTCTAATCTCGGTCTCCAGATACTGTATGATATTGTAAACAGAGATAAGAGCTTCTCCGTTGAAAGAGTTTTTTCGCCATGGGTGGATTTTGAGGAAAAGTTAAGAAAGAACAGGGTAAAAATATTTTCAATTGAAAACAGGATATTTCTTGACACCTTTGATTTGATAGGGTTTACAGTACAGCATGAAATGCTTTACACGAACGTTCTAACTATGCTCGACCTGGGAGGAATGGAAATACATTCAGCCAGGAGAGGGGATAATTTGCCCCTTGTTACTGCAGGTGGTTCTGCAGTAGCCAATCCCCAGCCGCTTTCAAAGTTTATAGATTTTTTCGTAATAGGGGATGGCGAAGAAGTAATTATCGATATTCTGAAGAAAGTAAAGGCATATAAAAAGAATAAAAAAAGTAAAAGCTGGGTTCTTAAAGAATTAAGCAGGATTGGCGGTGTCTATGTGCCCCGTTTCTACAAGTTTTATTACCACCAGGATGGGCTTATCAAAAGTGTCGAGCCCGGTGAAAAGGTAAAAAGGACACTGGTAAGAAAACTTGACAAGTTCAATGTCATTACGGATCCTATAATACCAAATATAAAGGTGGTGCATGACAGGTTTATAGTAGAGATTATGAGGGGATGCTGGAGGAGTTGCAGGTTCTGCCAGGCAGGTATTATTTACAGGCCCGTGCGTAAAAGGGAAGTTGAGTCACTTATAGAGCAGAGCGTAAAGGGCATTAAGAATACCGGATATGATGAAATTTCTTTTCTGTCTTTATCATCATCCGATTATGGGGAAATAGAGCGCCTGGTTGAAGGTGTAACCGGAGCTCTAAGGCCTGGCAAAATATCGATATCAATGCCTTCACTCCGGCTCAACAGTTTTAACCTGAAGTTCCTGGAGCTGCTACAGAGCGGTAGGAAAACAGGGCTGACATTCGCCCCCGAAGCAGGAACCCAGAGGATGAGGGATATAATAAATAAAAATATTAATGAAGATGAAATGCTTGATTGCATTAAGATGGCTTTTAGCAGGGGCTGGGAGAAGGTTAAACTTTACTTCATGATAGGCCTGCCTTTCGAGGATGAAAGGGATATAAGGGGGATAGTAGAGCTTATAGAAAAAATAATTAATATAGCCAGGGGCGCAATTCCCTCAAGGAAATTAGGAAGACTTAAAATAAATGTAAGCATAAATGCCTTTTGCCCCAAGCCCTTTACACCATTCCAGTGGGTGGGGATAGAAAGTCCGGAAAGCCTCAGAAGAAAATTTAGCTATATTTTAAGAAATACCCCAAAAAGGTATGTTAATATAAGCTGGTCTGACCCGGAGCGGAGCCTTATTGAATGCGCGCTTTCAAAGGGAAGTGAGCATATCTGTGACGTCGTGGAGGATGCCTGGAAGAATGGCGCCCGGTTTGATAACTGGTCTGATTTCTTTGATTTCGGGATATGGGAGAGGGCATTTAAAAACTCGGGTGTGGATATTGATATGTTTACCACAAGGGAGTTTTCTGCAGAAGAGATATTACCATGGGATGTTATTGATATAAGGGTCAAGAGAAGCTCTTTGCTGAGGGAGTACGAGAAGTCAAAGAAATATATTTAATTAAATGATAAGGTTTAAATTTTATAAGATAAAAGAACTCAGGTACCTGTCGCACCTGGATATTGCCGGGATAATAACTCGCGCTATAAACAGGGCCGGGCTAAATGTCATATACAGTCAGGGGTATAATCCAAGGCCGAGGATAATTTTTTCCAACCCGACCCCGCTTGGCGTGGAAAGTCTTGCCGAATACGGGGATGTTTACATAGAAGATAATATAGGGGGAGAGGATTTTAAGGAAAGGGTCAATATGAAGCTGAGGAAGGAAATCCAGGTTGTTGAAGCAAGAAAAGCCGCCGGGAAGATAGACAGTCTTATGAGCCAGATAGACCTGGTCCTTTATAGTTTCACTCTCAATAATGATGTTTCAGGTAAAAAGCTGGATGAAGAATTATACAGGGAAATAGTCGATCTGGTAAAAAAGTCCGATTTTTCCAGTTCTATATTTGACATAAAAAAAGCAGCTTCAGGGGAAGTTTCAGATATTATTCTTCTAAAACTACTTGGATATGCTAAAATTTTCAGAGAGAAGAATAATATGATTTTTAAATTTAATAATTTCTATACTTTTTTAAAAGCACTTTTGGAGGAAAAAAGTGTAGGGTTGAGTGATATAAAAAAAGAAGAACTATTTGTAATAAGAGGGGAAAGTCTTAAAACCCCTGTAGAAATAATCTAAGGAGTCTTTAAAGGAGCGTAAAAAAATTGGATAAAGAGATGTTAATAAGTGTGGACAGAAATGAAACAAGGGTTGCCATTCTGGAATCAAAACAGGTCACCCAGTTGTATTTCGATCGCAGGAGCAAAAAATCCCTGGTAGGAAATATCTATGCAGGAAAGGTTAAAAATGTCCTTCCCGGGCTGGATGCTGCTTTCGTGGATATCGGTGAGGATAAGAATGCTTTTCTATATGTAAATGAAGTTGGTTTTGATACCGAGAATTATGATGGCGAAGCAATACCTAAAAAGATTCAGCATATTCTTAAGCCAGGGCAGATAATACTTGTCCAGGTAACGAAAGATGCAATGAAAACAAAGGGAGCGAGAATTACGACTTTCATATCGATCCCGGGTAGGTACCTCGTACTGGCACCTTTTAATAAGGGCCTGGGCGTTTCAAAAAAGCTAAATTCCGAAGAAAAAGATAATTTAAGGAAGACTGTCGAAGAATTAAGGGGCGATAATGACTACGGGTTAATAGTAAGGACAGCTGCAAAAGGGTCAAATAAAGAACAGCTAAAAAAAGACTTAAAGCAGCTCCAGAAGAAATGGGCATACATAAAAAAGAGCACGACTTTCATGAATAAGCCCGGTTTGATTTCAAGTGAATATTCGCTTGTAATAAAATTAATGCGGGATGTTTTTTCAGAAGAATTCAGTGCCATATATGTAGATAAAAAAGATATCAAGAGAGAATTTGAACGGTATCTGAGGTCCGTAGGATTAAGGTTCAATAATATAATCGTCCATCATGGCGGGGAAGACCTATTTGAATCATTCCATGTTAATGAAGTAATCGATAACGCGCTTGAGAGTAAAGTCTGGCTTAAGTCGGGTGGTTTCATAGTTTTTGACCATGGAGAGGCAATGACTACCATAGATGTCAATACGGGTAAATATACTTCGAGCAAAAGCTCGGCCCATACGATATTGAGAACGAATCTTGAGGCAGCAGAAGTCATCGCAAGCCAGTTAAGACTAAGGGATATTGGCGGGATAATAGTGATTGATTTTATCGATATGTCGGATGAGAAGGATAGGAAGAAGGTTCACAAAAGATTTATGCAGTGTCTTGAAAGCGACAGGACAAAAACGGAAGTACTACCCTTCTCCAAGCTTGGGCTGCTTGAGATGACAAGGAAAAATGTTTCAGACGGGATTCTTGGAACGATGTGCAAGCCCTGCCCCAGTTGCATGGGTTCGGGCTTCGTGAAATCGGAAGAAACCATAAAGCTTGAGATTGAAAGAAGAATAAGAAAGCTTGCCAGAGAGAGTAACTCAAAGGGATTTTTAATAAAGTTGAACTCTTCGATAGCAGCGCAGATTATCGGTTCCGATGGCAGGAATTTGAAACATCTTGAGAGGATAACAAAAAGATATATTAATATACAGGGAGATTCAAAACTGCCCCTGGATACCTTTTTACTGCTTGCGGAAGGTTCGGTAAGGGAAGTAAAAGAGGCGGCACAGCCTTTCAAGGTAGGAGACATACTTAATCTTGTAGTGGAAGAGCCATATTTGCATAATAAAAGTGATGCGATAACAAGAGTTAACGGATATGTCGTCCAGATTGTGGATGGAAGCAAGTATATAGGTAAGCGCCTCAAGGTAGAAATCAGGTCGGTGTCAAAGACCAGCGCCGTAGCGGAAATACATAATTGAGAAAATAGTGCTTCTACTTTAAAAAAATTATAAAAAAGTACCTTTTTAAATAATTTAGTTTATAGTGGTTAATAAGAATACTTATAATTAGTAGATTGCTCTTATAAAATTTTTGTTGACAAATAAAATATAAAAATTATAATAAGAAAAAATAAACATACGTTAAAGTTGTTTATTTTTTTGTTGGTTATATTTAGAGATGCAGAAAGTTTTAAAACGGACGCTTCTCATTTTGCCCCCTGAGTGTAGTAGTATGTATCTAAACTTAAATATATGCTACTACACTCTAGTATTTATCAAGATAACTTTTCTAGACTTTAATGGTTGTTATTCTTTTTCAGGAAATAAATCGTAAAAAGAATTGCTGATATTAAAATAAATAGTCTATATTTGAATCTTCAAATTGACAGGGTAATAATATTTATGTTAATATTGCAATCTGTGATTTGAACTAACAATGGAGGCACAAAATTTACGCAATAATTACAAGTGGTGGGAAGCAGTACAGAGTAGAAGAAAATATAGATATAATAGTGGACAGGATAGAAGGCAAGGAAGGCTCAAAAATTACCCTTACGGAAGTGAACCTCTTGAGCGATGGTGATAAGATAAAAATTGGTAAGCCCCTTTTATCCGGTACCGAAGTCGGTGCTACCATAAAGAAACAGATAAAGGGAGACAAGGTAATTGCCTTTAAGTATAAGCCCAAAAAGAGGTACAGGAGAAAGGTAGGGCACAGGCAATTGCTTACAATGTTGCATTTAGATAAAATAAGTGTAAAGAAATAATTAGTAACAGGAGCAGGTTATGTCCAGCAAAAAAGGTGTAGGAAGCAGTAGAAATGGAAGAGATAGTAATCCGAAATATCTTGGTATAAAAAGATCTGGTGGCCAGTCCGTGGTTGCCGGTACTATTATTGTGAGACAGAGGGGCACAAAGTACAAACCCGGTAACAATGTAGGCATAGGGAAGGATCATACCATCTTTGCACTGGTTGATGGTAAGGTAGAGTTCGTAAAGCAAAGCAAAAAGAATAAAGTAATAAACATTACTTCTGCTTAATTTAGATAAAAAATAAGTCAATCCTCTAAAAGATATCCGCATAATAAAGTATAACTCCGGCTGAACCTCCGGCAAGTATCACAAATATCGGATGGACCCTTGTAAAAAGAAGGGCTGCGAGACTCGCAATCGTGATTATGATGGCATACGGGTTTAAGGTTCCAGCGAGATAATTAATAAAGCCGGTTTCCAGAAGTATTTTCATATCAAAGCATTCTTTAAAAAATGTGTTCATCGCTACAAATATAGTTGCCTGTATGATTAAAGCCAGCACAACCGGTCTTATCCAGCGGATAATTTCTTTTATTATCCTGTTGTCGCCATATTTCGTAAGGTAATGAGATATTACAAGGATAAGTATTAAGGATGGCAGGACAACTCCCGTGGTTGCTATTATTCCGCCCGGGACTCCCTTTATCCTGTAGCCGACAAATGTGGCTATATTTATCGCTATCGGGCCGGGTGTCATTTCAGATATTGAGATAATGTTTACGAATTCCTGGCATGTTAGCCATCCGTTCGAGATTATTTCCCTCTCAATCAGAGGTATCATACCGTACCCTCCACCAAAAGAGAAAAGGCCTATTTTGAAAAATGTAAAAAGCAAATCCAGGTAAATCATCTTGTTTTTTTACTTATGTTCCTTATTAAATAAATTAAAAGCCCTGCCGCGATTCCCAGTACGATAACATAGATCGGGTGGAGCCCTGTAAAGAGCAGCAGGACTAGCGCCAGTAAAGTTAAGAGAGGGCTTATTTTGTCCCTTGGTCCTGCTTTCGATACCCTTATTGATGCCATTACAAGAAGCGCTATTACGGTAGAACTTATTCCGGCAAGCGCTGCCTGTATGACACCTGAGGCGCTGAAATATGAAAAAATCTTTGCTATTACGATTATTATTGAGAAAGATGGGACGATTACGCCTAAAAGAGCCAGGAAAGCGCCCGGATAACCTGCTATTTTTTTGCCGATGAATATTGCCGAGTTAACAGCTACCGCCCCGGGAAAGGATTGGGAAATAACCAGTATGTCTACCATTTCGTCCCGGGAGATCCATTTCTTCTTATCTACTATTTCCTTTTCTATAAGGGGAATCATTGCGAATCCCCCTCCGAAAGTAAAAATTCCAATTTTAAAAAAAGTCCAGAATAGGATTAATTTATTCTTCATAATATTTTTTATTATATATGATATAGCTAATTATTGAATAGAGGCAGTCGGCACCCCGGCAATTCAGGGTATATTTTTTGTCCGGACCGCCATAGTATTAACGGGAGAGCTTTTAATTTACTTGACTAGGAAAATTCTTTCTGTAATATTGATGTAAAATTAATAGATTTTTTTAAAAATCCGCACTGGAGATTGCTTATGAAAGGGAAGATGAGGGCTCAGGTATTTTATGGCCCCGGTGATGTAAGATACGAATATATAGATATACCGCAAATAGGAGAAGATGAAGTTCTTGTAAAGATAAAAAGTTCCCTCACCTGTGGTTCGGACCTTAAGACATACAAGCGGGGGCACCCGACAATGATAAAGAAATCTTCCGTTTTTGGCCATGAATGGGCTGGCGATATCGTAGAAAAAGGCAGTGAGGTAAAAAAATTTGAAGTTGGAGACAGGATAGTATCTGTAAATACGGCTCCCTGTGGAAAGTGTTTTTATTGTAAGCTGGGCAGGTACTCCCTGTGCGAGAATCTTTTCTACAATAACGGTTCTTATGCAGAGTATATAAAAGTTCCGGGGAACATTCTGGATAAAAACACATATAAGATACCCGGAGACATCGAATACAGGGAAGCCGCCCTCCTGGAGCCACTTTCCTGTGTGGTCCACGGTGTGGAGGAATCCTTTATAAAAGAAGGCGACACGGTTGCAATCAATGGCGCGGGACCAATAGGGCTTATGTTCGTAGCGCTGGCAAAGTTAAAAGGTGCCGTGGTCATATCTGTTGATTTGTCTGACGAGCGGCTGGGCTATGCAGCTAAATTCGGAGCGGATTATACAGTCAACGCCAGCAAAGTGGATAACCAGGTTGAAGCAGTGAAGAAGTTGACTCCTGCGGGAAGGGGAGCGGATATAGCAGTAGACGCTACCGGGATACCCGAAGTATGGAAGCTAGCGATACTTATGGGAAGGAAGGGAGCTCTCATAAATCTCTTCGGGGGTTGCGTACCCGGTACCTCCATCGATATTGACACTGCGCTGATTCATTATTCGGAGCTTACCATAAAGGGTGTTTATCACCATACGCCGCATTGCGTAAGAGAAGCATTTGGCCTGATAACATCACGCAGCATTGATGCCGCCAGCTTTATAACTGCGGACATGCCTCTCGAAAAGCTGGTAGAAGCGCTGGAGCTTATGGATAATAAAAAAGGGATAAAATATAATATTTTGACGTGATTTAATTATGAAAGCTTTATTTTGCTACAGCAAAGATAAATTCGCTCTTGAAGAAATGCCCAGGCCCCGGATAAAAAAAGACGAAATTTTAATGGAGATGGTCTATGCCGGGCTTTGCGGTTCGGATATTATAAAAATCATAGACCCCACAGTAAAAAAACCTGCAGTATTCGGGCATGAAGTAGTGGGTAGGATAGTTAAGAAGGGGGAAGAAGTAGAGGGATTCGAAGAGGGCGATATGATAGTAGCAGCGCACCATATACCCTGTTTTAAGTGCCATTATTGTCTTCATGGGAATCATTCAATGTGCAGGCATTTCAAGGATACGAATTTATACCCGGGAGCTTTTAGCCAGTATATAAAGCTATCGAAAGAACATATAGATTATATTACTTTTAAAATACAGCCCGGCGCCAATTTACCTGAGATATTGTTCATGGAGCCGCTTGCCTGCTGCGTAAGGGCTATGGACAGGGTTAGCTTTTTAGAAGGTGACATCTTTACCGTAGTAGGGATCGGCATAATGGGAATGTTATTCGTTCAGCTTATCAGGTTAATGGGAGGCAGGGTTGTAGCGATTGACATTAATGATAGCAGGCTATCCCTTGCACGCAGGTTGGGCGCGGAATATGCCATAAATCCATTAAAATGCGACGTGAAAGAAAAAATAAAAGAAATGACCGATATAGGTGTCGACATAGCAGTGCTTTCAGTAACAAACAGCGATACCCTTGGAGCGGCACTCCAGTATTTAAGGGAAGGTGGAACGGCAGTTATTTTCGGAACATCAAAGGACAGGAGTATGGCGGATGTAAATTTATGGAATTTATACAGGAGGGAATTAACTGTAACCAGTTCCTATTCAGCCACCCCGGATACGCTGAAACGTTCTTATGATTTGATAGCCGGAGGGAAACTGGACCTGTCTCCCTTCATTTCCGATGTGATGCCGCTGGAGGATTTTAAAAAAGGTCTTGACCTGATGCTGCAGAATAAGATATACAAGGCAATTTTTAAATTTTGACGGCAATAACCCCTCTGGTTATTATTATAATATTATGTTTATGAATGCGGAAAAATCTTAATAGTTTAATCTTTTAAGCAGGGATATGTTTTTAGACGAAGCAAAAATTAATGTAAAATCCGGTAACGGCGGGAATGGCATGGTTGCCTTTTTTAATTTAAGAGGTGGAAGAAAAAAGGTTCCGTCCGGAGGAAGTGGCGGCAGGGGTGGAGACGTAATAATACGGGCATGCCATGAGATTAGTACTTTATATGGATTTAAGAAGAAAGTTCATTTTAAGGCGGAAGATGGTAAAAGCGGCCAGCCAAACAACAGGAAGGGCGAAGATGGGAATGATTTAGTTATAAAAGTCCCCGGAGGCACTATTATTATTGATAACAGGGGTGAAACGATTGCGGACCTCGACAGGGCAGGCAAGGAGATTATTATTGCCAGGGGCGGAATTGGCGGAAGGGGCAATGCGAGTTTCGTGTCTGGCGCAAGAAGGTTCCCTGCATTTGCCGAGATTGGCGAAAAGACGGAAGAATTCTGGATTAATCTTGAATTGAGACTGGTAGCGGATGTATCCCTCGTGGGTTTTCCGAATTGTGGCAAGTCTACCATAATAAGCCATATATCTGCAGCAAAACCAAAGATAGCTGATTATCCCTTTACCACGTTGACACCAAATCTTGGCGTAGTTGCTATAGACGGAGAAAGCTTTGTGGTAGCAGACGTTCCCGGACTCATAGAAGGTGCCCATAGTGGAATGGGACTCGGGGATAAATTTTTAAGGCATGTAACCCGGTCCGCAATACTGGCTGTGGTCCTTGATGGTGAGAGGATAGTGGACCAGAGGGAAGATATCGTGGAGACTTTTAATATATTAAGGGAAGAGGTCCGTCTTTATGATAAAAATTTATATAAAAAGGATTATATTGTTTTAATAAATAAGGTTGACTTAATCAATGATAGTGATAAGTTAAATAAAATAAAAAAAATGCTCGAGCGTAAGAGCCATAAAGGCGTTTTTGCTATATCAGCAGTTACCGGCGAGGGACTTGACAGGATGGTATTAGGTTTATATGAAAAGGTAAGGGCTTTCAGGGAAGAAGCATATAAAGTAAGTAAAGCTGAGAGTGAAAAGAAAAATGGGATAAGAATTTACAGGACTGTCAGGGAAGGTGATTCCACAGGAAAAATTGAAATTGAAAAAAACGGCGACGAGTATATTATCAGGAACAAAAAACTCGAAAGAATGGTAACTATGACCAACCTTGATAATGAAGAAGCGCTTGATTATTTAATGCATAGCCTCAAAAAGACCGGTATCGCCGACAGGTTGAAGGAGAAAGGGATAAAGCAGGGAAGTACGATAATTATAGGGCAGCTTGTTTTCTTGCTGAGTGATTAATGTATATTCAGGGGTAGCGAATGAAAAGCAGGAATGAATTAATAAAAAATATAAGAAGGATAGTCGTAAAGATTGGGTCAAGCAGTATAACTTCAGCAGAAAAGGGCCTTGATGCAGGAAGCATAGAAAAATTTGTTGATGAAGTCAGCATGCTTAAAAAGAAGGGAATTGAGGTCCTTATAGTTACAAGCGGAGCTATCGCCGCCGGTCTTAAGAACCTGGATATAGGGAAGAAGCCGGATGATCTGGCGATGCTGCAGGCAGCTGCTTCGGCAGGGCAGGTTGAGCTTATGAACCTTTACGGAAGTTTATTTTCAAAAAGGGGAATAAAGATTGGGCAGATACTTCTTACCCACGAAGACACGACAAGGAGAAAACAGTACCTTAATATAAAAAATACCATTGAAACTTTGCTGGGGCTGGGGATCGTGCCTGTAATAAATGAGAATGATTGCGTAGCCGTAGATGAGATAAAGTTCGGGGATAATGACCAGCTGGCAGCAATGGTTGCCGTGTTAACGGAAGCCGATATGCTTATAATTTTAACCGATATAGAAGGAGTATACGACAAAGACCCGAGAGTGCATAAAGATGCGAAGTTAATATCCTATATTTATAAAATAAATGAAGACATAGAAGAGGCTGCCGGTGGGATAGGCTCTGCTTATGGCATTGGCGGCATGAAATCAAAAATAAAGGCAGCTAAAATCTGCTCTTTTTCAGGAATAAAAATGGTTATCGCAGGAAGCAGGACCGACAATGTCCTGGATAAAATCATTTCAGGAGAAGGCACTGGAACTTTTTTTGCTCCGGCGGCCGAAAAGAAGGTAAAGGGTGTTAAGAAATGGATTGCCTTTGGCAAGAGGACAAGGGGTTCCATAGTTATTGATAAAGGTGCCGAAGAAGTCGTATTAAATACAGGCAAGAGCATACTTGCGGTAGGTGGGGTGGGAGTAAGCGGTAAATTCGTCAGGGGTGATACGCTAAAGGTACTCTCGGTTGACGGCAAATTAATCGCAAAGGGAATAAGCAACTTTTCAAGTGAGGATATAGAAAAAATAAAAGGAAAAAATAAGGAAAAGATTTTGTCTGATTTCGGTCCGTCAATGAGTGACGAGGTGATCCACAGGGATTATCTGGTTGTCTTTA
>CAYVWW010000008.1:0-16676 GCA_964455605.1 uncultured Actinomycetota bacterium
TCATCACCATATTGAGATCCTCAACATCCGTAATTACTATTTTATCAACCTTTGAGTTCGCTATTGATACCTGCTGGAACATGGTAATTATTAACACCGAAAGCGAGATAAACATCAGAAGGAAATTATTACTTATAATGACAAATTGCGCGCTGATTACCAAAAAAACAAAAAGAAGAAGCTCTTTTACGAAATAATCTTCCTGCCCATCACGAATGAAAATAAAAAATAACACATTTACTGCACTAAATATTATTATACCGATTTCTATCATCTGCGCGGCCCCAAAAATAATCAAAGAATCGGAAAAGCTATTAAATAAAACATAGCTGTGGATATTAAGTGAAAAAGCGACCAACATAAAAAACAGTACCACTGCTAAAAGGTACTTTTTTATAGCTTTATTGATTGAAGTTGCAAAAAAGGACAGGAAAAGTGCAGCGAAAGAAAGAGCTATCATGCTCTGAAAAGGATTGACCATTTCACTTATATTAAATAAAAAATTCATATTATATATCGTCTTCTCCCCACCAGTTATCCCTTGTTATCCTAAAAAATTTAAATTCTCCGTAGAGTTCTTTTCTATCCAGCTCCCCCTTATTCAAGTAAGCATAATAAATAAGACAGAACATTAAAAAATATACTACTGTAAATCCTGTAATTATAAAAACTTTATCCCAGATAGAATTCTGGTATAAAAACCTTGAGAACCCTAAAAAGTTTACAAAACCGGAAGTTAATATTAATTGAAGCGAAATTAAAACAGATATAATATCCCTGCTATAAAGGATACCGAATATTCCTATAAGCAGGAGCGTAAAATTAAAATATACCATTAACTGAAAATTCATTTTTTCTTCACCCCCACCGCTATGAACCATATAAAAGATATAAATAATGAACCGGCTAACAGTACCAGTACCAGACCGTAATCTGTAAAAAAATATCTGCTTATGCCGCTCCAGTCGGGAATAACTATATTACCCCCGCCTTCTGCTATTTTAACCTCTTTTAAAAAGCCGGAAACGTATTTATAAATAAAAAACCCTGCAGATACGCAGAATAAAACCGGTATAGCTGTATTTAGTATTTGCCCCCTGAGCGGTAAATCCAATCTTTCATCTATTTCACCTGCCGTCCCTCTGTCAAAAAAATCCATCTGCAAAACAAATAAATAAAGCAAAAGAAAGAAAAATATCATTATTAATCCGGTTACAAAAAATAAAGTTTCAGAATAATATACAAAACTTAATGCTCCTATAAATAAAAATGCAAGTAACAGGATCAAGAGTTTACTTTTTTTATCCTTCAGAAACAGGGAAAGCGCCCCGCACACAAGTAGCCCTGCGATACTTACATAATTTATTATTATTATTATTAACTGACTTAAAAATGACATAGTTACTTCCAGAAATCCCTTATTTCACTTGATGGTTTTATTAACTCATTTTTCCCTAAAACAAGATCTTCCTTTTCATATTCAGATAGCTGGTACTGATATGACATATCTATTGCATCAATCTCGCAAAATTCAACGCAGTTTCCGCAAAGGATACAGCTGCTTAAATCCATTCGAAATTCGTCCAGAACCTCTCTGCCGTCTTCTCCTACGCTTTTCTTTACTTCAATGCATTTCCGTGGACAAATTGTACTGCACAATCCGCAACCGTTACATATAACTCCCAACGTATCAGGATCAAGTTTTAAATGAAGAACCCCCCTGCTTTTTTCCGGAATTATTATCCTTTCCTTCGGATAGATGACAGTCCTCGGTTTTCTGAATAAATTCCCAAGCGCTATAAAAAAATTTTTTATTAGTCCAAGCATCTTTAAATCACATAATTTTATACTAAATTATATATATCTCTCAATACTAAAAACACGAAAGTAATTATCAAATTAAATAGTGAGACAGGCATCAAAAACTTCCAGTTTATCCTTACCATCAGCTTATAGCTATCTACCCTTCCGGTTACTTTATCCATTAATAGCAACATTACAAAAATGAAATAAAATTTTAATGCGAGCATTACTTCACCCCTTATCATATAGAAGCTCTGCCACCCGCCAAGATACATTATATTTAAAATAGCTATCAGGAAAAAAACTGCCATATAAATCGAAACCTTATCAATAATTTTTCCAAGCCCTTTTCCCTCTTTCCCTGTTTCTATGACATTTGACATATAACTCTTTCTGCTTATCCCAAGCGTTTTCAGCTGAAAAAACATTGACACGAAAAAGACAAGCCCGCCTATCGGCTGCAATACTATATTCCAGTATTCGTACTGGGAATTTACCATCTCCTTTAAACTCAGTGTTTTATTTATAAGAACAACACTTATGCCACACAACAGAATAGGCACGATAAATGAAAGATTAATTAATAATTTCTTACAATTTTCGCTGAATACATTAGAATAGGTAGACCTGCTGGAACCAAGCATAACTGCTATAATAAGCATGATATAAAACACAAATGAAATCAAAAAGCTGTAGCCCTCTTCTATCATAACGAGACTGCCTGTTACAGGAACTGCGCTCCATATCAAAAATGAAAGCAAAAATATAAAAAAACTCCAGATATTAACCCTGTTATCCGCTGATAAGAATTTAACAAGCCTTATCACCGGAAAACCAGCACTTGCAACCCTGGTAATCCTGTACCCCCTTTTTAATTCCATTCTGGCTGTGAGTTTATTCCCTATATACTCACATATATACATGTTCACCGCCAGTATTAAAACTATAAAAAATATCTTTTTAAGTATAACAAGCATAACGCCTCATTTTTCACACGCCCGCACTCATTATTTCTCCCGGGCTAATGTCCAGACTCATTAAAATTATTTCAATATCCTCTATATTGTTGCCTTTAAGTATCTGCTCGCCCAGAACAAGACTGTTAAGTGAAGGGCCAATTACTGCCATGGACCCAACCTTCTTCCCTTCAACCTCCAAAAAAATCTTGAAAAGACCATGCGGGCATTCGATACCATACGAAATCATCCCTTTTTGAAATCCCAGATGAAGCATGTTTATCTTTTTTATGTACTCCCCTTCAGGAAATTTACCTATTATCTGGTTTAATAATTTCAATGATTGGAATATCTCGCTAAACCTTATCACAACCCTGTCAAGGCAATCTCCTGCTCTCCCAAGTGGTATCTTAAAAGACAGGTCCCTGTATGAGATAAGATCCCCGTCCCTGCGCAGGTCATACCTTGCGCCGGAAGCTCTAAGATTCGGTCCGCTTACCCCGTATTCTAGAGCAAGCTCTTTCGAAACAACGCCGACATTCTTCAATCTCTCGACTACGGTAAAATCTTCTGTAACCATTTTTTCAATCAATCTCACATTCTTAAATAAAACAGGCAGCGCTTTCCTTACACTCAAAAGCACCTCCTCGCCTAAATCTTCCCTGACTCCCCCTATCCTTATAAAATTAGGGTTGATTCTTGAACCCGTAATCGTTTCTATAATTCTTAAAACCCTCTCCCTTTCCAACAACGAAAGATTAAAAGCGACATCAAGCTGAAGGATATTGCATATATTCGAAATAAAATAAATGTGATTTGAAATTCTGCTTAATTCGCACAACAGCATTCTTATGTATCCCGCCCTATCGGGTATCTTTAACTGCAGAAGCCCTTCAAATGCGCTGCACAGACAAACTTCCGGGAATATACCCGCGTTCCAGTCAAACCTGCTTACATATGAAATAAGATTATAAATTTCAAGATTTTTATAATAACTTCCATCAACAACTCTGCTTACTCCTATATCTACCAGGGCATCTTTTATTATATCATCACCATCAGTATAAATCTCCAGATCAAAGCAATCCAGGCCATCCAGCGCCCCTGGTGGAATTTTAATATCGGGTTTAACTTTATCTTTTTTATTACTGTTACCGTATAACCCAGCAGTTTTATAGAACTTCCTCAAAATATCTACTATCTGGAAATAATCCCTTCCTTTATCACTGGCAGATATTTCAGTCCTCAATAATACAGAGAAACCTTTTAGAGCTGAACTCAGGCCTGTCAGGGCAAATAATTTATCACCGTTCCCGTAAGTGGCGATACTCTGAAAACTATTTACTTTTAGCTCCGGGTGTTCTTTTAGCTCTTTAATTACATCATGCAAGTTATCTATTGTCACTTCCACAAGCAAATCAAAGCCGATCTTAAAAATACCTTCGGCCTTATCTTTCAGTATTAGGACCAGATTTCTCTCCGCCTCTTCTATAAACACGGACCTCGAGGAAGGATAAATTTTACCATAACCATCATCAAACATTTAACTAAAATCCCCAAATAAAGCTATTTCTATCATATATCTATTTTTTATCTAACAACCTTAATACCGCATACATAAACGCCTCAGGCCTTGGAGGACACCCGGGAACATTCATAACTATATTCACCCTGCTCCTGAACCAGCTCATAAGCTTACTATCAGGGTCAAACAAATTCTCGCTCAAAACACAGCTCCCGACAGCAATTATTCCTTTCGGCTGATGCATTCTTTCATAAATATCAAGAACCTTGATTATCCCTTTTTTATTATAAAATCCCTGCATAACAAGCAAATCAGCATTCTCGGGAGAACTGACGAAGTTAATCCCGAACCTCTGTATATCATATAAAGAACCCTGAACCGCAAGTATCTCCTGCTTGCAGCATCCGGAACCCGTAACGATTAAATTTAAGTTACTTCCAAACATACTCACACCCGGTTCTAGTTAACGATCTTCGACTTTACAAGATAAACAACCATCAGTATAAGATAAAACAATATCCCTGAGATTAAATAGAAATTTAAACCAATTGAAGGATGAAGTGCAAAATCAATCACCGCGAGAGAAAGAACCAGAAAAATAATTATATTTATAAATACAGTCCCCAGTATAAATGCGTTTTTTCTTAGATACGGGTCCTCTCTGTAGTTTTTCGCATCGGCCTTACCAGTCCAGCCAATTTCTCTCCGCGCCCTCTCAATCCCTGAATCTGTCTCCTCCACATTTCTTCGCACCAGAATGCTCGATACCAAAAAAAGTATGGCAAATAAGGATGCCAGAATAACAATAAAAACCGTAAAAGTTATAATATTATTAATATAAGCAGCAATAGACTCTTCGGGCATTATATAACCTTGCTTCTATGAGTTTACTATTTTTATATTTCGAGCTTAAACTTTATCACAATTAAAATGCTACTTCAATTGCTAAAGCCATCAACTTTATCACTTATTTTTCTTAAATAAATATAATATAATAGTTTAGATGAGACTTAAAAGAACATCAGACGATAACAGAACCTTAAGGAACATAGGAGTATTTTCCTGGTCCATAATAGGGCTTCTATTGATCATTGCGCTTCTTTTTTACATAATCTACCAGATAAGGATAGCAATAATCCCCTTAATCATAGCAATAGCCATTGCCTATCTTCTAAGCCCATTAGTAGTCTTACTCCAAAAAAAGATGAGGAAGATATTTGCAGTTGCCATAACCTATACCGTATTCATAGGGGTTATATTCACCATATTTTTCTTTGTCATACCTATAATAGCCGACCAGTTCCAGACCTTTGTAAATAAATTCCCCTTTTATATAGAAAACCTTACCAATTTTATAAACGATTTCCTTAAAAATAGTATCCTTATACAGAACGCCGAAAATTTAATCGGAAAAGAAATAATACCTGAAGATGCCTCAAGCATCACAAAGTATTTTATAAATAGAATCAATCTTGAGGAAATCGATATCTTCCAGGGCGCTACCGCTCTTGGTAAATCAGTCTTTAATATTGCTCTTTACTTCATAATAGGACCTTTGCTTGGAGTATACCTCCTCGTACATTCCGATAAGATAAAGACCACTTTTATGAGCATTATCCCCAGAAGATTTAAAAAACATACAATCGTTATCCTTGAAAGAATCAATAATGTGGCCGGCAGATACATCAGGGGCCAGCTTCTCGTATCCGTTATTGTCGGAATTTTATGCACAATTGTCCTTTTAGTCCTGAAGGTTGATTTTGCAATCCTTCTGGGTTCCATTGCCGGCATACTCAACATCATACCACTTCTCGGACCTATTATTGGAGCTGTACCTGCTGCTCTTGCAGCACTATTTATTTCACCCTTAAAAGCCCTGCTTGTAATTATATTGTTTATTGCCATACAGCAAATTGATAATTATGTAATTTCCCCGAACATAATGAAATACCAGGTAGGGGTTCATCCCGGGATTATAATCGTTTCGCTTATGACAGGTGGGGCCCTTCTTGGTATCTGGGGCCTCATAATCGCCGTCCCTACTGTCGCTGCGCTGCAGGAAATATTAAGATACTACCTTCTTGAAAAAAACCATATGTGATGGTGGCTACTGCAGGAGTTAAGTCTCCAGCAATATAGTATGTTATTAAGCAGTGCCCTTTAAAAGAATCCGTTATGTTTAGATATAACCAATCCTTTTTAAAAGCTCCAGGTTATTTACATTAAGGATTTCTTTAACCTCATCCTTACTGAGACCGGCTCCCATACCAACTTTTTCCTGAACGCCCGGCTTGAATAAATTGTCAAGTGTGTGGGCATCGCTATCTATTAAAAATTTAGCACCAGCTTCCCTGCCAACCCCTGCAACCAGTCCATTGGTAAGACTGTGGCCGGCGCGGTAAGTAATCTCTATAAAAACTCCGTTCCTTGCAGCGACCTTTGCTTCTTCCAATTTTAAAAACCCCGGGTGGGCAAGGATATCGGTATATTCCGACTTAACCGCCTCAAGATTCGTTCCGGGTTCGACATCTTCAGCCATAGTTTCGCCATGGACTACAACTATTTTTGCTCCCAGTTCCTTTGCCGCCTTAGCCATCTCATTAATACTTTTAGCAGGCACATTAGTCAACTCTACACCTGGAATTGCTTTTATATTCCAGTATTTTTCTGCGAGCTCACAGTCCTTTTTTATCCTCGGTATTATAAAATCCAGGTTAGAATAGCTTGCATGATCGGTCACTGCTATATACCCGTAACCTGAAACAGATGCAAACCTTATAAGTTCTATGGGGCTGTGAACTCCGTCCGATAAGAACGTGTGTGTGTGAAAATCATATATCATTTGCGAACCTTCCTTGAAATAATTTTTTAAATGTCCATCTTATCTAAAATAATCAGCTATAGCTTATTAAAAATTCTACCAATATTATAAATATAAAACTATAATTTTAATAATAATTTTACAATATCGACTGTTGCGGTTGGAAGTCGGCAATAACTTTAAATAATAACTTTTAAAATGGAAGGATAAAAAAATATCAGTAATTAATTCTTTAGTTGAAATAATCGGTTTCTCGGTCTGTCATCAAATACCAATAAGAAGCCTTGATATTGGCGGCATAATAATGCCTGCATGCGCAAGATGCTGCGGCTTCTACTCAGGATTTTTTATAGCAGCTGTAATCTTATTTATCTTTTTCAGAAAAAAGGAAAGCGACCTGCCGCCGAAATATATTCTCGCAATCCTTGGTATTTTCTTCTTATCCTTTGTCATTGATGGAATAGCGTCGAATTCTGGCATTTATAACACGAATAACAATCTCCGTTTCATAACTGGCACCCTCTTCGGCTTATCCATCATAACGATCCTCTATCCCGTATTCACCTTCCAGTATTACAAAACTGCAAAGAAAGAAAGACTATTTGGGTCTCCTTATAAATTTATTATTTTTCTTGCGGTAATTATAGTTTTTATGATAATAGCGCTTCTAAGGTTGGGATTCCTCGGGCGTTTTTATTATTACTTTACCGCGTTCTCAATACTCTTCACCTTCTACTTCATAAATCTAACACTGTTCCTGCTGATCCCGGCATTTTCAAAAAAAGCGGAAAATCTTATGAGCAGATATTTGATCCTCCCATCAGTTTTATCCTTTGCGCTCTCGTCAATTGAGTTATATGCAGACTACATGCTTCACAAAATCATAAACATTATTTAATCAGCAATCATATGATAATAAGTCAACAATAGGAAAGCCGTTAAGACACAGGGGTTCGCTTCTTAGAAAAGATTTATAAAACCATAATTATAATAAATCAGAACACTTGTAACCGTAGAAACCCCTACCCCGAATATTACCTGGTTTACGGTATGCTTTTTTATTCTTATCCTGGCCCACCCTATCATTGGAATGAGGGGTACCATAAGCAGCATCCATTTACCAAATAAAATATTGAATGTAATAACCACAAAAGTTATCCAGCTGATATGAAGGCTTATTTTCCAGAAATAAGTAATTATTGTAAATATAATGGTTGACGCCACGCTAACAGCAAAAATGGATTTTAAGAACAATGGCCCGTCTAAAATATATAATATAACCAGGCACATCGTGTAACTTGCAAAAGAAACCAGCATCGGCTTTAGCCTGTCTTCCTTATTCGGTATATGCATGTCATTTATCTCTTTATTCCTGTACAGCAGGCTGATATACAGATATGGAATTACAGTCCCGAATAAGAGGCAAACGAAAGCCCATACAACTGCTTCAAATTTGTTATCTATAATCATCAAGCAGATAACCAGGAAAATGGGTATAGAGATGACTGAACCATCAAAAATATATGATATCGCTTTAGCAACCTTGTTCATAAAACTTTTCCCTTTTGCAATCTATTTAATAAAATCCTTTTCTTTAAAAAAATAAACTTCATATATATATTATTATATTAAAATAGTCCGAATTTTAACATATCTAATAATATTTTTAATTATTACTTTACTTAATAATTTCTTATAAAAATCTGTCAAAACTTATAAGCATATGCTTCATATTCTTAAAGCTAACGTGCAAAGACAGCTTTAAAATAATATGATAGTATTATTTAAAAATCCAGTTTTTAATATAATAAGTAAATTAAACAACCAAAAAAGGGTATAATTAAAAATAATTGGATTAGAACTTATATACATATCAAATGCTTTTAAGGCAAGGTGGGGAAAATATCTGTCTTAAGAATATATCTGGCACAAATTAACCCGATCGTGGGGGATTTAAAAGGCAATTATGATAAACTCGCTTCCCATATAAATGAGGCGAAAAAAATGCGCTCTGACCTCGCTGTTTTTCCTGAGCTATCTATCACAGGATATCCTCCAGAAGATTTACTCTTAAAAGAATCCTTCGTAAAAAAGAATATTGAATATATAAATAAGCTCAGGGAACTAACATCAGATATAATTGTTATTGCCGGATTTGCTAACAGAGAAAAAACCTCAATCTATAATTCCGCTGCAGTAATCTACAAAAACCGGATTAAATCAATATATAATAAACATTTCCTTCCGAATTATTCTGTCTTTGACGAGGAGAGATACTTTAAAAAGGGGCAGAGTTCCTTTGTCTATAAAGCAGGGGAAATTATATTTGGAATAAACATATGTGAAGATATATTCCATACCAATGGGCCTGCCATAATTCAATCAATTCTGGGAGAGGCGGAGCTTATAATAAATATATCTGCATCTCCCTACCATACGGGAAAAATTAAGGAAAGACTTAAAGTGCTTGCAGCAACAGCGGCCAGCAGCAGGACAAATATAGCATATTTGAATACTGTTGGCGGCCAGGATGAGCTCGTATTTGACGGTAACAGCCTGATAATGAACGAGGAAGGGAAAGTCCTTTCCCGCGCAAAGTCTTTCTTAGAAGATTTCTTAATATATGACTTCGATATAGGAAAAATTAAATCCTCAAGAAATAAATACGGGGAAGAGATTAAAAAGCAAAAGCTAAGTCTCTCTAAAGAACACAGCATCCCGGCACTTATTGATTTAAAATACAGTCCGGATTATAAAAATAAAGGCCCCTTAACGAAAAAAAGCCGTATCGGCATCCCTACCCACCCTGCATCTACCGAGGAAGAGATACTTGAGGCACTTGTCCTTGGCACAAGAGATTACATAAAGAAAAACAGATTTGAAAAAGTAGTTATTGCTCTGAGCGGCGGTATAGATTCTGCAATTACTGCAGTTATAGCAACCCTCGCCCTTGGAAAAGAAAATGTCAATGGTCTGCTTATGCCTTCCCCCTACTCTACAAAAGGGAGCATTAATGATTCCATCAAATTGTGCGCAAACCTTGGTATTAAATATGACATTATACCTATTACAGATATATATAAAACCTATCTTAAGAATTTAAATAAAATGCTTAACACTTCAGAAATAAACATTACAATGGAAAATCTGCAGGCACGCATAAGAGGAAATATAATAATGGCCCTTGCAAACGAGAACCACTGGATGGTGCTATCCACGGGAAACAAAAGCGAAATAAGCGTAGGGTATTGCACCCTTTATGGCGATATGGCAGGAGGATTCTCACCGGTCAAGGACATATACAAAACGATGGTCTACCGTATCTCTAAATTCATAAATAAAAAATACTCAAATCTAATCCCTGGAAGCACTATTACAAAAGTCCCCTCAGCCGAACTTAAACCAGACCAGAAAGATGAGGATACACTGCCACCCTATGAAATACTTGACCCTATAATCAAAGCGTATATAGAAGACGACCTTGATTTCAAATCAATTGTAAAAAAGGGATTTGACGAAAATATCGTAAGTAAAGTAATAAATATGGTAGATTGCGGCGAATATAAAAGAAGGCAGGGTTCACCGGGAATAAAAATAACTCCCCGGGCATTTGGGAAAGATAGGAGATATCCTATAACGAACGGCTTCAGGCTAAATTAATGTAAAGTTAAAAAATAAAGAATATGATTAAAATACTACTTATTTCAGACGATAAAATAGTTAACGACAGGATAAGCAAAACTTTAGGCGGGAAAGAATTTGAAATACACATATCCGGCAGTGCTGGATCACCTGATTCCATCCCCATCGATTCCATTAAACTAACCATAGTCGACGCTTCGGCACTAAAAAATAACGTTAAAAACGATATCCTGAATACTTTAAAACCTGCCGGGCAAATTAAGAATATAAAAAACAACGCAAAAATTGCAATACTGGACCCTGCTAAGGAAAACTCCCTTCCAGAATACGGAATACAATTTGACGATTTTTGTTTTTCGTCCCGGATCGAAAAAGAACTTCTATTCAGAACCCGTGCTGTCCTTTCAAGGATGCATATTTATCCGCCTAAAAATTCCATTATCGTAGGAGAACTCCTTTTAGACCTTGATAGATATAGCCTTTCGGTTAAAGACATAGCAATAGAATTGACCTTCAAAGAATTTGAATTGCTAAAGCTCCTCCTCGAAAACCAGAATAAAGTATTTACCAGGGATAAACTCCTTTCCATTATCTGGGAATATGATTTCTATGGAGGCAGCCGGACAATAGATGTTCATATGAGAAGGCTCAGATCCAAAATACCCACTCCCTATAATCTTATGTTAAAAACGGTCCGAAACGTAGGGTACATGTTCTCTCCCCAAATTTAATCTCCAATCTTTACTGCTTTCCCTATCTCCCGTTCTCTGTTCACCAATTTTATATCTTTAATACCTGATACAATCTTCCGATATTTAACATACTTTTAACAGAACCGTAACCTGCCTGTAAAGTAAAAGAGGTAAAATACGCTTATTAAAAGATTGCAAGGAAAAAGGAGGTAGAAATGAGCGATGTTTCAGCTAACCTTGATACTATCTGGATTCTTATAACCGCATTTTTAGTATTTTTTATGCAGGCAGGTTTCGCAATGGTGGAAACAGGCTTTACCCGCGCAAAAAATGCAGTTAACATCCTTATGAAAAATCTTATTGACTTCTGTATAGGCAGTATGCTTTTCTTTCTCATCGGATACGGGTTAATGTTTGGCAATGATGTCGGAGGTTTTATCGGAAACGATAAATTTATAATTTCGATAATTGGAAGTTCTGATACCTCATTATTCGTATCCTATCTGTTCCAGGCTGTATTTGCAGCTACTGCAGCCACTATTGTATCCGGCGCGGTTTCAGAAAGAATAAAATTTAAGAACTACCTTATCTACTCAGTCTTTATTACTGCCTTCATATATCCCGTGGTGGGCCACTGGATATGGGGAGGTGGCTGGCTTGCAGACCTGGGGATGATCGATTTCGCTGGCTCTACCGTAGTTCATTCCGTTGGCGGATGGGCCGGTCTTGCAGGTGCCATAATGCTCGGCCCAAGATTTGGCAAATTTAATAAAGATGGTTCCTCTAACGCAATTACAGGTCATAATATCCCACTTGCGGCACTGGGGGTCTTTATTCTATGGTTCGGCTGGTATGGTTTCAATCCGGGGAGTACACTTTCGGCCAGCAGCCCTGCTATACCAACCATAGCCACGAATACCACTCTTGCTGCCTCTGCTGGAGCGCTTTCCACAATGTTTTATACATGGATAAGATACAGGAAGCCAGATGCTTCCATGACCTTAAACGGCGCCCTTGCGGGGCTGGTTGGTATTACTGCCGGCTGTGCTCTGGTTTCACCCTACAGCTCCATTATAATCGGCTTGCTATGCGGAATAATAGTAAGTCTATCAGTAGAAATTCTTGATAAAAAATTAAAAATTGACGACCCTGTCGGGGCGGTATCCGTCCATGGCGTGTGCGGAACTTTTGGTACACTATTCGTCGGTCTTTTTGCACAATCCAAATACGCTGCCCTTGCCGGATTTAAGGATATTAACGGTCTTTTCTTTGGTGGCGGATGGAACCTGCTTCTTACCCAGTTCATAGGCGCTTTAAGCGTATTCGCGTGGACCTTTGGGAGCATGATTTTATTATTCTTTTTAATTAAGAAAACAATCGGCCTCAGAGTTTCCAGGGAGACCGAGCTAAAGGGACTTGATATAGATGAACACAGCATGGAAGCATATAGCGGATTTCAGATATTTCAGAATGATTAGTAAATTTTTTTGAGAAAGGAGTAAAAAATGAAATTGATTATAGCGATGATTCAACCTCATAGACTTCCGGATGTAAAAAAAGAACTTTTTGATAATGAAATATATAAAATGACCGTAACCAATGTTCTGGGATGTGGCCAGCAAAAGGGTTACACAGAAACATACAGGGGCGTTATACATGAGGTTAATCTTCTTAAAAAGATAAGACTGGAAATCGCAGTTAACGAAGAATTTGTTGAGCCCACAATTAATGCAATTAAAAAGGGCGCCTATACCGGCAGCATCGGGGATGGTAAAATATTCGTTATTGACCTTCCGCGGTGTATAAGGATAAGAACAGGAGAAGAAGGCAGAAACGCGATAGGTTAGGTCTATTGAAATCAGGCTAACTGAAATTTAACATAGATTTAACATGAATTAAGTAAATTTTTGAGTGAAACTAAGCTATAATGTTATAAAATTCTACCATTTAGATTTTGGAATATTATAAAACTATAAGATTTAACATCAACCATTAAACCAGAGGAGTGTAATATAATGAAAAAAAATGATGAAATGAAAGAATATGTCCTAAAGAAAGCCCGTGATAACGACATCAAGTTCATAAGATTATGGTTCACGGATGTTCAGGGATTTTTAAAGAGTTTTGCCATTACGGTTGGGGAGCTTGAAAATGCATTATCGGAAGGCATGGGTTTTGATGGCTCGTCTATTGAAGGTTTCTCAAGAATAGAAGAAAGCGATGTCATCGCAATGCCCGACCCGAATACATTCCAGATATTACCATGGAGCCCCAAAGAAAATGGTGTTGCCAGAATGTTCTGCGACATACTGGAGCCGGACGGTTCAAACTTTAAGGGCGACCCGAGATGGGTGCTTAAAAGAATGTTAAAAAAAGTAAAAGATATGGGCTACACATTTTATGTCGGTCCGGAACTTGAATATTTTTACTTCAAAAAAGATAGCGGTGAACCTGAAACACTGGATAAGGGAGGGTACTTTGACCTTACTACTCTTGATGTAGCAAGCGAACTGCGAAGAGATACTGTTCTTTATTTAGAATCCATGGGCATAGACGTCGAATACTCGCACCACGAAGTTGCCCCTTCCCAGCACGAGATAGACTTAAGATATGCGGACGCCCTTACGATGGCTGATAACGCGATGACTTACAGACTTATAGTGAAAGAGGTTGCTACAAGAAATGGCGTATATGCAACATTCATGCCAAAGCCGATATATGGAGTAAATGGAAGCGGCATGCATACGCATCAGTCCCTTTTCAAGGGAGACAGAAACGCATTCTACAGCCCCAGCGACGAGTACCATTTATCAGACATCGGCAAGTATTATATAGCCGGTACATTGAAGCATTGCAAGGAAATAGTAGCGGTAACAAACCAGTGGGTTAATTCATATAAAAGACTTGTCCCTGGTTATGAAGCACCTGTCTACATATCCTGGGCAAGAAGAAACAGGTCTACCCTTGTAAGGGTACCTATGTATAAACCTGGTAGAGAAACAGCAACCAGAGTTGAGTTCAGGTGCCCGGACCCTGCGTGCAACCCGTATCTTGCTTTTAGCGTAATGCTTGCTGCAGGCCTGGAAGGCATAAAAAATAAGTACCCGATTCCTGACCCAATCGAAGAAAATATTTTTGATATGGATGTTTTAAAAAGAGAAGAATCAAAAATAGAAACTCTTCCGGATAATCTGCTTGAGGCAGTAAAAATTATGGAAAAAAGCAAAATTGTAAAAGAAACCCTCGGTCCCCATATATTTGAAAAATTTATCGAGAACAAAAAAATTGAATGGGATAGATACAGGACCCATGTTTCAAGATATGAAGTCGAATCCTATCTCCCGATTCTATAAATCGATGTTTGGGTGGTACAGCTTATATAGATAAAAGAAAAACCCCGCTTATTAATAAGCGGGGTTTTTTATCATCGCTTTTAAAAATTAAACTTACATTTTAATATAATAAATTACTGGCAAACCTGACATTATCCAATTAATTTTAATAAAAGGCTCAAGCCAATACAAAAAACGCCCGCAATAACCATCTTTATGCCACTAACGATAAGACTACTCCGCGAAACCCTGCCCAGGAATAAACCTATGCTGAATAAAGTCAGGAACGCCAGAGCAAAACCGCTGTAATAACAAACATTAATGGGTAAAAATTTACCGAACAAAAACGGGGTCAGGGGTATGAACGCCATAATAACAGGAGAAGCACCATTAACAGCAGCGAGCACAAGAACGGCAAATTTTTGTGCCCTTGTTATTATCGTTTCATTCAAATCGTAAAGCATTGACTCCTCAAGATCGAATATTTCTTTCTTCCTCTCGGCAGTTTCACTATTGTAAGCGCTCCATACACCCGAAATACCAAGGGAGATGCAAATAGCAAACCCTGCTATTATTACATGTGTGTATTCCTTAACACCAATGATATAATTACCCACAAGAACACCTATGCTGGTAATCACGCCGTCAAAACCATTAATTGCAAAATATCTTCTTACTATTTTTGATATATCTGCAATCTTATTATATGCTCTTATCCTTTCAACATAATCACAAAAGTATTTTTTTACCCTGTTCATTTAAAATCCATTATCCCCTAAAACGATTTCATATAATCCTGCCACAGACTACTTTATAACTCCACGTACCTGTATATAGCTTCCGCAACGCCATCCTCATCATTACTGCCAACGACAAAATCGGCTGCCTGCTTTACTTTCTCCGGCGAATTGGACATTGCGACACCTATAGCCGCAAATTTTATTATTCCAAGGTCGTTATCGCTATCCCCAATCGCCATAACCTCACTTCTTTTAATTCCCGTAAATTCCATAATTTTCTTTACTCCGAAAAGCTTGCCTGCCTGTTTATTCAAAACATTAAGAAAGCAGGATCCCGCCCTCCTTATTTTTACATCGTCTCTTATATTTGACTCGATAAAATCGTCAAAGCTGTCATTCCTGTCTATAATTACGGTAAGAAGAAGCGCATTATCCACAATATTGCTGGCTGTTAAATCTTCTGTCTTTACAAGCGGGTCACCGGCGTCTACTATATTCCTGAGATACGGATGGTCCTTCTCGTAATAAAATACTCCGTCCGTCGTTCCTATTGCAAAACCCTTCTTCCAGAACCTTGCAGCTTCAATAACCTCTATGTACGATTTTTTAGGAATTCTCAAAGCAGTCAAAATTTTTAAGTCCTTATCAATAATTGCCGTTCCACCATATACTACCTGGGGGTCTGTCAAGCCGAGCTCTTTTATAACACCCTTTACAAATGTCGTTGATTTACCTGTAGACAGAACCACCTTAATACCTCTATTAAGGCATTTCCTGATAGCTTCCTTATTTTTCCCGCTTACTCCGGAACTTGAATTTAATAATGTACCATCTAAATCGACTGCTATTAACTTTATTGACTTTTTCACTATTCAGATATCACTGAGACCTCTCTATTATCGAAATCAATTCCTTCTACTCAATTGTCGTTTCCTGGGTTTCCTCTGTTTCCTCCTGCGAGCTCTCCTCATCTGAAGCGCTCATACCCTCCTGCAATTTGCTCAGGTCCAAAAAAGGTATGATTCCCTGCTCTGGCAATATCCCCCAGGAAATGTTAGGCGATAACTTCTGTATGAACTCAAGCTGTATTATCTGTGGATAACTATTCAGTGCTTCTCCTCTTATCTCGATCTCCCTTGCTTCCGCTTCTGCCCGTACTATTGCC
>CAYVWW010000009.1:0-15892 GCA_964455605.1 uncultured Actinomycetota bacterium
TCTTAAGATTTATTTTAAAAGGTAACTGCATTTACGGGGACGGGGAATATAAAAATTTCAAAAGGAAAGAAGCATGTGAAAAGATTTATTCCTATTTCCCTGAATTCATGAAAAAAATTAAAGAATTACAGGACATGCCCATAAAAATTAGTATGCAGGATTTGCCTGAACTAAAAAAAGTAACCAAGAAAATGTGCTTCCTCTGCGACCCGCTTGCCTTCGCCCACAAAATAACACGGGAAAACGTAATGATGGTTAATTCCAGATTCGACCCCTATTTTTCAAGAAAATCAACAAACCTGCTATGGGAAGAACTTGGAAGACCTGAAATCCACTGGTTGAATAGATCTCATTCCAGTGAAATCCTGAATAACAGTAAAATTTTTGAGAAAATTAACAAATTCCTTCAAGATACCTGATTAAACCTATACCCTTTAAAAGAAAAAAATTATTAGCATGTCAGAAAGCTGTTCTTATATCCTGCAGCGTTTCTAATCCCTGCTCCCCATCATCTTAATTAATTTTACTATAGTTTCTATACCCGTCCCCAATACGGCAAGGATAAGTATAGTCATAACAACGGGATTTAATATCCCTGTCAAGTCTAAAGGAGTTGCCGAAAAATCAAAGGGGAATATAACAAGCAATGCAATAATGGATACAATTGAAAATAAATTAAGGATTACACGGATCATCTGCCTGAAAAAGTAATTGTCGTAAATTATCAATAAGAAATGTCCCACTATCGCTGCGCCAATCGATGCCGATACAAAGGGAAGCCACTTACTGAAATCCCCTGTTAGAAGCGCATATCTATGCCACTGGCCATTGTTGCTATAGTAAGCTATATACGAATTAAAAAAATTTAGAAAAACCAGCAGCGCGATATTAAACAGGATAACAAAACCATACCCTACAATCCTGCGGACTCTGGACCTATTAAAATAATCATCCACCTTTTCTTCTATCTCCGCATCTGTTTTCTCTGGTGCTTCTACCGGCTCCTCCTTTTTCTCTTCTGTCTTTCCGCTAAAGTGTTTCATTTCTTCATTTAATTTCCTCTGCCATTCATATTCTTTCTGGCTGAGATCTTTATTTTCTTCTGCGTCGCTAAAATAATCAGATACGCTCCCCCCAAAATCACGCGCCGCCTTCCCAAAATCTTTAAACTTATCCTTTACTCCTTCATCCTTGAATCTTTTTCCAAAAGCCTTCGCAGACTCTTCAGTACTCTTTGCGAATTCCCTTGCTTTATCTTTTAACTCCGGGTCATCAAAAATCTTGCTTACGGCCTCACCAAACTCCTTGACCATATCACTAAAACTCTCTACCGGGCTTTTTGCCTTTTTACTATCTGCCATAACACTCCTCCAGTATATATTATCCTTATAAAATATCATTGCCGATATTATATATACGGAATATATTATATGTTATACAAAAATAATTATAAAAGAATTTTAAAAAAATTAAATTATTATAAGAAAAGCGAAACTACCCTTGAAGCTACCCCTGCAAATAATACACCATAAACTGCCGATACTACTGTCAATATAATTGCCTTCCTGGCACCGAATTCTTTCCATATCATTCCCGTAGCAATCATGCAGGGGATCCCAACCGTAGTGGCGATACCAAAAGTATATATCTGGACTGGTGACAATACTTCCGCTATCTGGGTTCCAAGGACAGAGAAAAGCATCGCAGCTGATAGATCCTTTTGCAGATAGCTGAAAAGCCATGGAATAATCGCTACATCAGGTAATCCCAGCCACCACATAAGTGGATAAAGTGGTTTTACTACTGCTCTGGTAACACCTAAAATATCCAATCCTGAATAAATAATCGCTCCAACTACAAGAAAAGGTATAACTACATAAACAAAGGTTTTCATCCTTATCCAGCTCTTCGAAAGAATGTTCCTGATGGAAGGCATTCTGTAAGGGGGTAATTCAGGCAATTCATGCAGCACTTCCCTTTTCTCAATCTTCATAACTTTTTTCATCAAATAACCAAAAATCAATAAGGCGATCAGCAGGGAAATAAGAACGTAAACCGCCATAAGCTTACCGCCAAAATGGCCAACTATTCCCATTATTATGGCAATACGGGATGAACAGGGAATTGCAGTAAAGAGGGACGTAGTATAAAACCTCTCCTTGTCGCAAGACAGGATTCTTGTAGCTCTTGCGCCCGGTACGGTACAGCCAAGTCCAAGTGCTAATGGTATAATTGCCTTTCCGGGAAGATCCAATTTTCTCATGAACCTTTCCATATTAATAACAAACCTCGAAAGTAAACCCGAGTCTTCAATTAAAGTAAAAAATATATAAAATAGGAAGACATATGGTAAAGCAATCGAAATACCTGCCATTACTCCTGTCAGGCCTGCTTCCAGCACCACGCCAATAAATCCTTCTCCGAGATTGAGCGCCGGTATAATAAATTCATCAGCAAAACTCATGAGAGCTTCTTCCACCCACCCTCCAAGAAAAAGCAATACTGCAAAGATTCCTGCAAATGAAAGACCTGTTATAATCGGTCCCCATGCACGGTGTAATAGAAGCCGGTCGATTCTATCTTCCATGTTTTTAGATGCCTCATCTATTTTAACCAGACTGGTAATTTTCTCAGCAATAAATGCAGCCGTGCCGTATCTTGTTATAGATATATCCCACGCAACTTTAGGATGGTTTGTAAGATTTTCCTTTACTTTGTCAATTATTTTGACATCCTTTAAATATTTATAATAGTCTTTATCTTCCTCCAGAACTCTTAAGGAGACGAATCTTTTTGGCAACTTACCACTTACCTGGCTGGATATTCCATCTATTGCATTTTCTATATCATCATCATACTTAACAGTAAAAGGCTCTACCCTGGTTCCTTTTATTTTTAAAAAGGCTCTTAAAAGTTCGTTTATACCCTTCCTTTTCAGGGGATTTATGGGCACAACAGGAACACCAAGCAATTTAGCAAGTTTCCTGTAATCAATTACTATTCCCTTCTTTTCAGCGCTCTCTATAAAATTAAGACCTACCACAACAGGAACTCCTGCCTCCATTACCTGAAAAACCAGATAAAGGCTTCTCTCAAGAGAAACTGCGTCAGCAAGTATTATGGCTCCGTCTATATCCTCTTCGAACAGAGCTTTTTCGGTAACCTTTTCCTCTTCGCTTCTATCCGAAATAGAATATATACCGGGAGTATCCTCAAATTCTATTCTCGTACCCTCGAATACCTTTTTAGCCTTGATCACTTCTACAGTAGTCCCCGGATAATTGGAAACTATAACTGTTGGGCCTACCATCGCATTAAGCAGGCTTGATTTTCCCACATTCGGCTGTCCGACAAGTAAAACTTTAACGCTTTGCATATTCCACTACCTTTATTCCCCTGGCTATGTCTTTTCCTATAGCAATCTTTTTATTGTTAATATCAATAACGAAACCATCCGGTGTACTGTACATAATCCTGACCCTTTCGCCAGGGTATATCCCCATGCTTACCATCCTCTCAAACAATCCCCCTACAGAGAACTCTATATCTACAATAAGGCAGTCCCTGCCTATTCCAAATTCTCCCAGCTCTTTGCTATGACCTTCAAACGTGGATAGTTTTTTTACATTATTTAATGCCTCTTCAGATATATAATGCTCCAGAAAGTCAGCTTCCTTATGAGCATCTACCTCGTCTCTTTTTTCCTTGAAATAATCTTCAAGGATAGAATGCTTCTTAAGTATTTTGCCTACCTTCTTCCGCCCTTCATCCGCCAGTATAGCATATCCCTTATCAAGCCGTATCAAACCTTCCTTCTCAAGCTGCCTGCCTGCCCTGGTAATGAAATCGCTTGACGCCTTAATTTTTGAATTTATTAATTTTAATGGAACCCTGCTACTGTTTTCCTCTGCGCTTACTCTCAAAACATCATCTTTTACCATATCCATTACAAAATCTTCTGACTCCGTATAATATTCTTTCTTCTTTTTGCCAACTTCAATATTGTAAAAGAATTTTCCTAACCATTCGCTTAAAAAATCCTTCATAGGCTCCCCGAGCTCTCCCCTGACTTTATTTAAAAGTTTCTTGCCATCATCAGTTGTTCTATAATACTTATGTATCTTCCCATGCTCATTAACTTCTTCCATGGCGAGATAACCCTTTTGGGTCAGGTTATGAAGAGTCGGATAGAGCCTCCCGGCACTTACCATATGGCCATGTTTGCTCTCAAGTTCAAAAAGATCAATCCCGCTAACCTGTTGCTTACTTGCCTTCCATAGAATATAAAGGCAGAATAGCCCTCTTTCCAGCTTCTGTGTAAAATCTTTTAAGTCAATTTCTCTTTTCATTTTAAATAATACCATTATCAATATGTGATATCAATTATTGATATTAACATAATATTTTAGTAAAAGTCAAGCTCTTTAATTTATTATTTAAAGTTCTCAAAATCAAAAAATTGCAGACAGATTCTTCTTTTATTATAATACTGTATTAATTAACAAGAATTTTTTTAGAATATGGAAAAACATCGTCAATTAATGATTTTTAGTAAATCATCCGACACGTCAATAACAGGCGAATCCTTAGAAGAATAGTATTGCGAAACGCCTTCTCCACAATATGCAGAAGTGGCATATATGAGATCGCCAGCGAGAAACTCATTGCTTAAAGCACCACAGCAACCTGTCTGTATTACAAGCGATGTACCCAGGACACCAAAAATATGAACGATTTCAGATACAATTGGAGCGCCATATACTGAAGCATATCCAATGTTAACACCCTTAATATTTCCTATAAACACATCTTCTACATTAACAATGTTTCATCTCTTATTTTTTTCTTTGTCCTTTTTCTTTTCGCCGGATTCATAAGTGCTAAATTCTTCGCATTGTAAAACAGGATACTTCCGGGGAAATTTACAATCTTTATCATTGACGCATGTAACACATAAGCCCTTATTTTCCATTTTCCCCTCTTTTCTTATATATTACTTAAGTATTTCCGCTACTTCCTCACGCTCGTAGTCCATAACATAGGGTATGCCAGAAACCGAAGCTGCCTCCCTGGTAAGCGATACGATGTCATGGCGGTCTATATAATCCAGGGCGAATTTCCTTGCTCCACACATTAACTGCTTCAGTCCCTGTTCCAGTCTCCTGTAATAGCTATAAAGCCCTATGGCTGACCCTGGAATGCTATCAGCCCTATCCCTGAATTCTTTTCTTAGATCGGTTACTTCTACAAATACCGATTCCATATCACTTCCATACTTCTCTATGGATTTAAGAACTTTACCGCCTGCCATACCATCGGCAAGTGTTTTTCCTACCATGCATGCAGTTATTGGAGAACGTGCCATCCCTACCAATTTGAAATAAGGAGCGCCAAGCGAAAGGCCTTTAAATATCTGGTCTTCCAGGATAAACCCTCCTGCGATAGCCATATCAGGAACGTATAAGCCCCTGTCATCCAGTATTTTCGCATAATCATATGCCATTGCCTGCAGATAGACCGTAGGGATACCCCATTCATTCATCATTCGCCATGGACTCATACCGGTCCCGCCGCCAGCTCCATCAATGGTCAATAAATCAATCCCTGCTTCAGAGGAATACTTGATAGCTTTTGCAAGGTCTGCAGGTTTATAGGCACCGGTCTTTAAAAATATATGCTTTGCGCCTGCTTTTCTAAGATGCTCCACTGCATTCATGAAGTCGTCCCTGCTTGCCATACCTATCCTTGAATGTCTTTCAAATTCCTTAAAATCTCCATGCTTGAAAGCTTTCTGGACATCGGGGTCAAGCGGATCCGGTAAAACTATATAACCCCTCTTTTTAACCTCGATAGCCCAGCCAAGGTCATTTATTTTTATTTCTCCACCAATACTTTTGGCACCCTGCCCCCATTTTAATTCCACTGTCTCCACACCCAACTCTTGAATAGCATATTCCAGAACACCGAACCTGTTGTCCTCTACATTTGCCTGAACTACTATTGCACCATATCCATCCTGCTGCCAGTCTTTATAAAGCTTGACTCTCCTGATAAGCTCCGGGGATTCTATGACTCTACCACCACCATCAAACCTTGCGAGTGAGTCCATTCCGCAAACATTTTCCCCAATAGTTAAAATAACTCCCGATATAGCTGCGCCTATTGCGAGCCCATCCCAGTTTTTCTTTGCAATATATGTTGATCCAAGACCGGGTATAATAAAAGGCAGCTTTAATTTTATATCTTTGTTTTTTCCTATGACAGCTTCCAGCCTAACATTTGTAAAAACGGCCTTATCGCTATCTTCTTCTATACCATGAGCGCCAAATGCAGTTCCCATAATATTAAAGTGTGAATAATCTACGGGGTAATTTTTTTGTGAAGCTGTTGTGATATCACCATAAGGCTGGGGATAAATAACTTCAGTGCTCCTATAAGAAGATTTACCGACCTCGCATAGACCCGGGCATCCTTCGCTACAATTAACGCACATACCGCTAAAAGGGTTGATGTTATCTCCCAGTAAGTTCCTTGTCCCCGTTGCCGCCGAGGAATTGATTTTTGAATAACCCATCATCATAATAATTCTCCTTTACTTTATATAAATTAATTAAAAGCAATAAAAAAAGCACAAAATCCCTCCTGGCTCCTGTGCCAGAAAAACTTTGTGCTTCAATGCAACAAATAGGCTTCTTTGCCCGATATTAAATTTTTACAGCCTTATATTAGTATTAATCGATATAAATTGTCAATCGCTTTATTTTTAGGAGTTTTATCCCCTATATGATATTTCCATATGCACTGGAATATGAACATAAGGGATAGCTAAATAAATCTATGAGGTATTTAGAAAGATAATGGACGCTATATTTTAGTCGGTCCCTATTACTTACTTACAAACAAATTTCTGGAAGAAAATTTACCATCCGTAGTCAGGTTTACTCCTAAATGGTTCAGCCCAACTTCGTCTCCGGGAGTAGGTATATGAGTTATATGCATCTCACATCCTTCCAGCAATGGCAGCTTTTTCATTGCCAGCTCCGCAGTGTGGTTAGTAAGAGAGCTTATTGAAAGCGCTATTAAAGTTTCTTCAAGGTCAAGGCTTTCAGATTCTGCTTCGAAAATACCCTTTTTTAATTTTGATATCTGGCCAATAATCTGGGGCGAAAGCAAAAAAATCTCATCAGGGATATTCGCCAGAACCTTTATTGCGTTAATTATAAGACTTGAAGATGAATGCATGAGCTTTGAGTTTTTACCGGTAACAATACGGCCATCAGAAAGTTCCACAGCTGCGCCACAGAAGACACCTTCGTTACCCTTTCCTTCAAGTTCCGCTTCTTCTGCTGCTTTTCTTGCCATATCAACTACTTTTCTATCAGAAGTTTTTACATCAAGCTCCTTCATTAAAAAAGACACCCGTTCAACTGTTTCTCTCTTTTCTATTCCCATTATATATTCCTTGTTATAACGGAAGTAACGGCGAATCAGCTCCTGCTTTGACGCCTCACAGACAGCATTATCATCTATTATCCCGGATTTTGCACAGTTCACCCCCATATCGGTAGGCGAATTATAAATAGGTAAATTAATCTTCTTTTTGTCTATTATCCTCTCAAAGATAAGTTTTAATATCGGGAAACTTTCCACATCACGGTTATAGTTTGTAGCACTTTCATTGTATTTATTAAGGTGGTAGGGATCAATAAGATTAAAGTCCCCAATATCAGCAGTCGCTGCTTCATAGGCAATATTAACAGGATGTTTAAGTGGCAGGTTCCATATTGGGAAAGTTTCAAATTTTGCATACCCAGAGTTAATCTCTTTCCTGTAATCATGATAAAGCTGTGAAAGACATACTGAAAGTTTCCCGCTTCCAGGACCGGGCCCTGTTACCACCACAATCTTTTTTTCTGTCTCTATATAATCATTCTTGCCAAAACCTCCGTCACTGCATATTGTATCCACATCTTCAGGATATCCAGCGATAGGATAATGCAGGTATACTTTAATACCCCTGCGTTCCAGTTTATTCTTAAAAATCAATGCGGCACCCTGACCGCTGAACCTTGTTATAACTACTGCAATGACATCCAGCTCCCATTTTCTAAGATTGTCAATCAGCTTCAATGTCGCCGCATCGTAGGTTATCCCGAAATCTCCCCTGACCCTGCCCTTTTCAATATCGCCGGCATAAATGCACAGGACGATATCGATTTTATCTTTCAGGGTCTGTAGAAGCCGGATTTTTACATTCGGGTCATAACCGGGAAGAACCCGGGCTGCATGGTAATCCAGGCAAAGTTTCCCACCGAACTCAAGGTAGAGCATGCTGTCAAACTTTTCCATACGTTTAAGAATTGCCTGGCTCTGCTCTCTTAGATATTTATCGTTATCGAATCCTATTTTTTTACCCACAGGCATAAATCCTAAAATATTTTGTTTTGATATAATAAAGACTTTACAATAATCCTTTTACAAAAAGTTATCTCTACCCTATTAGCTTCTTTAATCATTATATAAATTATATTAGCGTGGGTAAATATAAAATAGTTATATTTATTTAAATTTGGCTTCTTATTCCTTCAATATAAAAAGAAATGCCGGATAGCTTACGCTCAGAGTCTAAAAAACCCTTAAAATCTTTATCTATTCCAGGCTCAGGTCCACTTCAGGCGCTACCTCTGCGCCTTCCCTTGCCTCAAAGAATTCCCTGGATTCAAACCCGAACAATTTTGCAATCATATTCCTCGGGAACATATTGATAAATGTATTGTACACCTTTACTGTCTCGTTAAACCTGCCTCTCTCGGTAGTAATCCTGTTTTCCGTACCTTCCAGCTGCGTCATGAGGTCAATTACGGTTTCACTCGCTTTAAGCTCGGGTGTGTCTTCCACAACAACCTTTAAATCACCGATAAAAGAACTTATTTCCTTGTTCACATTTTCGATATCTGCTGGTGTTCCAGCGCTGCTTATACCAGCTCTTGCTTCAGCAATAGACTCGAATATGTCCTTTTCCATTTGCATGTAGCCTTTTACGCTTTCTGCAAGATTCGGGATTAAATCAAGCCTTCTTTCGTAAACATTCTGGACCTGCGCCCATGCGTTATCGACTTCAAGTTCTTTTGTCACCATAGCGTTTCTTGAATTTACAACATAAATAGCAAGTATCACAAGAACAGCTATTACAATAATAATTATCTTATTCCTGCCAAAAAAACCTTTTTTTGCCATCTTATTAACTCCATCTATTTTATTTTATAATTAACTTAAATTATTTCTTCCTACCACCTGCGGCTTGCTCCGCCACCACCCGAAGAACCTCCCCCGAATCCTCCAAACCCTCCTGAGCTTCTGGAGCCAGAGGAATGTCCTGAGCTGCTTCCAAACGAGGAATGCCCTCCGAAGCTTGAACCATGGCCGGAAGATTTGTATACCTTTGGAATTTTCACAGTCTTTTTTTCATAATAACCGCAATACTTGCATTTCTTTTCAACTTCAGCCAGCCCCTCTGCCTTATAGGTCGGTTTAACAAGCACAGTTTGCTTTACTAGCAATCCAACCTTATTACATTTCGGACACTTATGGTCCTTAATATATTTAGCAATAGATAATTTACCAGCAACCCCTAAAATTATAACAAAGGGCAAGAAGACAATAGAAATTATAAATAGAATTATCAGTAATGGGAAAGCTGGAGATTCGGTAAATGACCTTTCAGTTTCACTTCCGGTTATATCAACACTGGCGCCCCCGCCAATTGGCGGCAGTCCCTTTTCTATATATACCTGTTCAGAAATAGCGATAATAGAATCGTAAAGACCCTTATAGAAATCGCCTTTTAAAATTTCGGGAATCAGTATATCGTCAGCAATATTCCCTGCCTCAATATCCGTAATAACCCCTTCCAGGCCATATCCTACTTCTATCCTCAGGGCTCTTTCCCCGGCTTCGCCCTCAACTGCTAATAGTATAAGGATTCCATTATCTTCTTTCTCTTTTCCTATCCCCCATCTTTCAAACAGTTCAACCGCATATTCTTCCTCGCTAAGCCCCTGCAGGTTGCCAACTATTGCCACCGCTATTTCGCTGCCTGTTTCTCTTTCAATCCTCGAGGCAAGTTCCTCCAATTTAGTTTTAGATTCGCTGTCAAGCTTACCTGCATAATCATTTATGAACCCCTGGTATTCAGGATAATCAACTTCATCTGCCCGCACTACGCCTGATTGCCCCGAGTCAGTTGTTACAGATGATGATCTCCCACCGGCAGAACAGGCAGGAGTTAAAAACATAACGGATATAATCACAAAAATGTGAAATAAAATTATAGATACTGAGATGAATTTATTATTTTTCATTAAAAATTATTAAATTAAATTCTAGTTATAGATTTACACAAAATTTAAAAACTTATCCTAATTTTGAATTTTATAATTTAATTATTAAATTGTCTAAAACTATTTATATGGCTTATTCATCAAGGGGATGCTATTAATTTTAAAAACTTTACATTTTCTTAAAAAAAATTTATATTAATGTAAAACATACTTTACATCTGGAGGCAACCTAATGAATATCTTTAGATGCTTAGATTCCGTAAAAAGTTATGAGAGAGGAGTATATATTGTAGATAAGGCGTTGAAGATTTCCTGGGTTTTTTATAGTATCGTTTTATTTTTATGGTCACTGGTAGAATTAACAATAAATGGACCCACTCAAATATTCTATATGGTTATAGTCATATTTTCAGCAGGGCAAACTATATTTTGGGGTTTTTACTTATACTATCTTAAAAAACACAGCGGCTAATATGAAAAATAATATTCGTGAGCTCAGAAAAAAATATAATTTAACGCAGGAAGAGCTCGCTAATAAAACAAGTGTCTCCAGACAAACAATAATCGCTATCGAAAAAGAAAAATATGACCCTTCTCTGAAACTGGCTTTAAAAATAGCCAGGATATTTAAAAAACCCGTAGAAAATATTTTTACTCTTGATGATAATTAGACAATAAAGAGTACATAGATAATTCTTCATATAAATACAGTCTTATATCCCCGATGTATTTCCTGGAAGTTTTCACCATTCAGCTACTGTTTTTCTTTCCCCATTCTGTCTATAAAAGTTTCTATCAGATCGATAGGAACCGGGAAGACTATGGTAGAATTTTGTTCGGTAGCAATTTCCTTTAAAGTCTGCAAAAACCTTAACTGGACAGAAACTGGGAACCTGCTCAGGACTTCTGCGGCCTTTGACAACTTTTCGGAAGCCTGGAATTCGCCTTCAGCACTGATAATCTTGGCTCTTCTTTCCCTTTCTGCTTCAGCCTGCCCGGCAAAAGCCCTCTGGATAGACTGGGGCAGCTCTACATCCTTAATTTCCACCATAGAAACTTTAATTCCCCAGGGATCGGTCTGCTCGTCGATTATTTTTTGAAGTTCCTGGTTAATCTTTTCTCTTCTGGCAAGAAGATCGTCAAGCTCTGCTTGACCCAGGATACTCCTCAGGGTAGTCTGGGCTATCTGCGAGGTTGCCAACATATATTTTTCAATTTTTACAATACTTTTTGCCGGATCCAGGACTCTGAAATAAATCACAGCATTGACCTTTACCGGTACATTATCCCGGGTTATTATGTCCTGAGGCGGCACATCCATAGTTATGGTCCTAAGGTCTACTTTTATCATCTTATCCACAAATGGGATAATCAAAAAGATCCCGGGACCTTTAGTTCCACTTAACCTTCCGAACCTGAAGATAACGCCCCTCTCATATTCCTTTAATATTTTTATTGCCGAGAATAGAAGGATCAGGACGATAATGACCCCAAATATCACACCAATAATAGAATCTGCTAGCATGTCAGCCTCCTTTTTTATTTATTATTTCTAAAATTTTTAAAGTTAAATCTTTTATGAATTACATTATACTACTATGATATGCTTAATTGAAAAAACTAATAATAGTATAGTGCTTTGTATTTTTAATACTACATTTTGTTCTTTTAAAACAGGTCTTTTAAATGTTTTTTAGATAGAAATAGAAGTGGAGTTAGCCTGTAAGCCGAGTTCTATCTAGAATAGGATATAATTTCTTAATTTGTATTTCAAAAGTAATATAAAGGTATTCAGTAGTCTTAATAAAAATTTTGATAAATATTAAAAGATAAATTATTATTATGATAAGAATTATGAATATCAGAATAATTAAATTAATACTGGCATCTTGTCTGTCACTGATATTACCCTTCTTTTTAATCTCCTGTGTCAGTGGGACTGAAACTTCTGCATCACCGGATGAAACATTATTATCCCCGGATGCCCTATCACCCGGCGAGATAGATGAGTCAATGCTTGATTCTTTTGTAAAAGTACAGGGTGAAGTACTTGCCCTAACGGAAAATCCAGGAGGTAGTGGCGGCGTTTTTATAAAACTGGGTGACAGTAAAAGCGAAGTGGGCTTTCGTATTGAACAGGAAGATTGGGAATCTTATGCAGACGAAGAAAAAAAAGGATTAAGCAAGGGCAATACGATAATTGCCGAAGGCATGCTGGTCCTTTCGGGGCAGGAGCTGGTTATTGTTTATATGAAATCACCAATAGAGGCAGAGGGAGACCAGCCATCCAGCACCGATTATGTATTCACAGTAACAGTTCCTGAAAATACAGTTTTAGCTAACACTGTCAGCCTGTTACTTTTTGACGAAAATAATAATAGATTAGGGGGTCTTGAGATGGAGCAGGTGGACCTTAATACATGGCGTTGCTCTGTCCCTGCCGGCATCAAGACGCTGGGGTATCGCTATTTCCGGGACGGCTGGGATTGGGAAGCTGCTGAAGAGTTTACCCCTGATTCTAAAGAAACTTTGAGGTGGGTTTATAATCTAACACCGGGACAGGAAATCAATGATACTGTAACAAAGTGGCGATGGTACCCGGAGCCTGATTACGAGATGCCAGTTGTTGAAAGTAATGCTTCCATTGCTGATATTGTACCCCGAATAAATGATGAAAAGATGCAATGCGGCTACGGCTTTGTTGATTTCTGGTGGTCCTTTTTCCCGTCACAGGTGCACGGAACCAACATAGCCATGATAGAGGCGAACGCTAACTGGATAAAACTCATGCCGTCTGCAGGTTTTAAACGTGTCGAGCCCCTGCCCGAGATGAATATTGATGAGGTCGGTGAGCAGGGTTTCCCTGTTTATGGTCCGGGAGAACTTGAAAGTCAAATTGCGCAGGCAAAAAAAGACGGGCTTGAGGTTTTGCTTATTCCACAATGCGGCACTTTTATCCAGCACAGGCCCGATATGCCAGCAGATGATCCTGAATTTACTCTAAATGGCGATAAACAATACTCCGATGAATGGTGGGAAGTTTTCCTGGAGGAAATGGAACAATATGGGACATATTATGCCCAACTTGCAGAGGAATGCGGCATTGATTATATGATAATGCAGGATACCTATATGTGGAATAGTAGTAAAGCACCGGCAAATATTCAAGAAAAATATGCAGAATATATTGATAATATCCGGAACAACTATAGCGGTAAACTGGGCATGGCCTATAATCTTGATACATATAAAACACCGCACGATATTTATCCCACCGGCTATTTTCCGGAGAAGTTTGATTTTATTGCAGTGGGCGGGCCTGGCGCCATTGCCAGCGACAGGGACTCGAGCGTTGAAGAGATGGAAGCAAACTTTAAAAAAATGGTGGATGGCGCCCTGAAAACTTTATATGACAAATACCATAAACCTATTATCCTATACTCCTATGGCGTTCCCAGCCTTGATGGCGGCGCCAGCGGGGATTTTTATCACGATGATGATAGGATGGAACCATGGTCCGAATATGAGGACTGTAATTATTACGAGCTTGACCTTGTTGAACAGGCGCTGGCATATGAAGCAATAATGAGAGTAATTGCGCAAACTCCTTATATAACCGGCTTCTATACTTACAACAGCCACTGGCCGTCCCCTTTCCCATTAAGCTTAAATTATTCTATGTGGGGAAAACCTTCAATAGACCAGGTGCTTTCCGAATGGTACCTGCGTTTTAAGGAAGAGGATAAGTAGCAGCAAGATTATTTTAAATAAATAATAAGTAATATCTTCTGCAGTATGCAGGTTTCAGGTTTTAAATGATAGTATGTTTAATACCTGGATATACCGGAGTTAGATATATTGGAGTTAGCCTGTAAGCCGGGGACATGGAGATATAGGATTGGCAGTCTTAGATTATTTTACGAAATCAATGACAAAGAAAGAATTATTTATATAATTATAATCATCTTTACCACTATCTGACCAGCCTTATTTATCTCATTCTTCTCACTATTCTATAGTAACTTTAGCAGTTCCTTCAAAACAGGTGCCATCTTTAAGTGTCCCTGTAATTGCTACATCATATTCACTCCCTACAACTGCTTCATGAATGGTGCCAATAGCTTCAAACATATTGAATCTAACCATCATCCTGGGCAGTTTAAATCCCCTGCCCTCATACCACTCCCTAAACTCCTCATTTTCCCATAGACTTTGGTCTATTGGGGGGCCCAGTATTATTGCAAGATTGCCAGATCCCCAGGGTTGTGGAGAAAGTATATCATTTAGTTTAATTGTCTCCGGAACTATTTCAGTTACAATAATCGTATTACCCTGTAAGTCCTCTATATCACTTATAATGCATAGAACAGTAACTCTTTCTGAAAAACTTTCAATAATCTTACTTTTATCTTTATGTTCTTTTATAAACTCATACCACTTGATACTCCACCTATCAGGTACAATTCTTATAGCTGCGGTTGCAGTAATTTCCGGGTACTTAAGAGCTTGAACTATTAAAGTTCTACTAAATGACTTTCCACCGGTAAGTTCACCAGTTATAGTTATAAGGCTCTCTGCTCCTGGCCATACACTTTGTAGGGTATTTATAGCTTCAGAGCTGTCAAACTCCACTTTAAGTACTTTTCCCAGAAAACCTTCTTTTTCGTCGATAAGTTCACCTTCTCCGGTTACAGTAATCTGGTTATTCATCTTTATGGTATCTACTTTTATCTGAGATACATCATAACCAGGCAGGTTTCCCAGGTAACATGTAACTACACTGGAAGCTGACCCCTCATTTTTCCAGCTATAATCCCAATTCTCAGGGTCAAATTTTACTGTAATCGGGATACCATATGCCTCATCATAACTTATATCATCAAATGCCTGGGTAACTCTCTGCATATCTATACCTTCAAGCTCAAGCAGGGCTTCCACTGCTGACGCTCTTACTATGGGATGCACCGAAAAATACAATTCTTTTTCTTCCTCAGTTATATCCGGAGGAGCTGGCGGCCACATTTCCTGACTGTTTTCCGCAAACTTAAAAACTGTCTCGATTGCCTCAGTCTCGCCACTTTTAAGAAGTACCCTGAACCCATCAACAAACCTTGGTCCACTTTCATCTGCAAGCTGGCGGTATTTTATAGCAGAGGTTATAAGCTCAGGGTCTTTTAGCTCAATTATAAGGTCAGCAAGAATGGCAGCTACAATCTCTTCATTATTAAAGGGGGAGCTTATAAATTCCTCATATATCTCTTCCAGAGATTCTTCATCATATGTCCAGTAAGCTCGCTGGTACAGGTCCATTACATATGAAACATTTCCTTAACCTTCTGTTTTGAAGTTTCACCTGCAACCTTTAGAAGTGCCTGCGCAGCTTCAAGCTGATCAATACTGCCATTATTTTGTTCCTGCTCAAAATAGCTCAGAATAGCAGGTTCAGCTTCGGGATCACCAATCATTGCCAGAGCTCTTATTATGACAAGACTCTGTGCAGAATTCTCTGCACTATCCAACCTTTCTAAAAGTATAGGGGTTGCGCTTTTATC
>CAYVWW010000010.1:0-15764 GCA_964455605.1 uncultured Actinomycetota bacterium
CTTAACATACTCCCTGTTAATATATGCCACATAACACTTTCTGATTTTTACTCCCGATTTTTCAAAACAGTATTTCTGGAAGGCTACATCATGTATATTCTCTTCCTTGAGCTGCGTGGAACTCTTAACCTCTATTATATCCCACCTGTCCCTATCTGCAGGAACCAGGATATCCGCCCTCGCATAAATATTGCGGCAGCTGCAGCTTGCCTCAAAAATTACATTTCTTCCGGATAGTGCCCTGCGGGTTGCTTCTATCTGCTCCCCGAAGTCTTTTATCTTACCAGGGTCAATTCCCCCGGGGTATAACTTCTTCGCGTATTCCCCTACCTGTATCCCCTGGTTAAATATGAACTGGCTGGCTAAGTCTGGCTGTGGGATCGCGCTTTTCTCGTTAACAAGGTACCATAAATATTTAAGGCACTGGAGTCCTGCAAGATACCTTGATTTTGATATGATTACTTCCCTATCCATAAAAAATTCCGGCTACTTGAAATCAGCATAAATTCTTCCAAAATTTATGCCCTCAATAATACTTGCCCCGTATTTATCCCTTAACTTCTTCTCAGCGTAATTTAAATTTTCATTTCTTATGCCATTCTTCAGCGCAAGGTGAGCTTCTATAAATGCAGCCAGGTCGTCCGCAGCCTTTACTAGTTTTCCGTTCCTTTGCTCCATATCAGAAAATTCATCTTCGGTAAACATCTTTATTTCCTTATCCCAGCTTTCCGGTATAAGCTTGTATATCTTCTTTTCCATTTCTTCAATCTCATAATCCTTTATAAGCCCATCAAGACCCTTGACCGATTTTTTTACCGGATTTATTATATCCCGCGTCAAAACCTCCGGAAGGTCGTGAAATAGCCCTGTAAAATAATTATTTACGCAATTCTCATCCGCGAGCCCCGCCTCGTAAGAAAATAAAATTGAGAAAATTGCAACTATCAACATATGGCCCAGCACCGATGTTTTAGGTATGCGGTAAAGATGACTCCACCTCTGCTGGAAACGAAGCTGGCTGCATGTATCCACGAATTCAACCAGTTCCTTATTTTTTAAAAAAAACTCCATGCATTCAAGGTTACTGTATTTGCTCTGCCCTTTCGAAATGCTCCCGGCAATCTCATCAAGCTGGTAAACTCGCGGACTTATCTTTTTTATTATTTCAAATTCCCATTCTGTTATATAAAAATGTGCTGCACCTACTATCCTTGCTTCAAGCGTCTGCTTCTCCTCAAGAAGATATTCCCTGAACCTCGAGTTAAAATCCCTGCTTATCCCTCCGGTAACAGGGCTTATCATATCAAAAACCCACCTGTTAAGCTCCCTGTAATGCTCCCTGTCTTCTCTTATGCGGTCTACAAGCGGCGGCTTTAAATCGGTAAGAGTAATTCTTTTGAACATCTCAAACATGCCGATTTCTATAATTTTAAGCCAGTCGACTTTACTGCCACCGTTTATTTCCTCCTCACACTTTCCGAGGATATAGCTGACTACCATTTTTTGCGCCTGCTTATCAAGCTCGGTTAGCTCGATGGTCCGTATCTGGTCATTCCACCTCTGCATACTGGCTGCTTCATATATTTTTAATAGAAGTTGCTTGCCTATCATAAAAATTCCGTTCTCCCCGGCAAAAGAAATTTAAAATTAATATTGACCACTCGTTAGCAGTAAATACCTGGATTTACATTATTATAAAACAGTTTATATCATCGATATCATTTCTTCAAATAAACAATATTTTATTTTAAATATTTCCTTTGCTGTATAATATGGTTATAGAAACACCATTACTATTTATTAAACAAATGGATAAACTTGGAACAATTAAAACATATAATTCAAGGATAGAGGCAGAAGTTGCCAGGAGCTACCTTGAAAGCTTCGGCATTAAAACTGAAATAATCTCGGATGATGCGGGACAGAATTATCCGTCACTGCAGAGCGTAAGAGGGGTTAAGCTTCTAACTTCGCTAAATAATCTTAGAAGAGCGAAAAAGCTGCTTTCTAAAAAAGAGCGTTCAGATGAATGATATTAAAAATAACGATTTTTACGATATAAGAGCAGGCGCCCTTGAGCTGCATGAACTTGATACCTATATGGAAATAATGCTTGATGCTTTTTTTGAAAAACTTAAATTGATATATTATTACGATAAACATGCAGCATATAATATCATAAAATCAGAGGTTCAAAGAAATATACAAAACAAAAGGCATTACGCCGCAAGGCTGGATGGTAAGGTAGTCGGTATCCTCGAGTTAATAACCAATGATAATTTAAAAAATTATGCCAGAAGCTTCCGGACTTACATTAAATATCTCGGTTTTCTTAAATCTTTTAAAACCTTTACCATGACGCGTTTTGAAATACCCCGGCTGGACTCTAAAACTATGTACATTGATAACCTGGCAGTAGATAGGGACCACCGCAGAAAAGGAGTCGCCGGTAAAATGCTTTCTTTTGCCGAAGATATTGCCAGAAAAAATGGCAAAAGTTCCCTCACTTTATGGGTTGCCGCTGAAAACAAGAATGCATACGAGCGTTATAAAAAATCCGGCTTTTACGACATCTCTATAAAGTCATTTAAAATGCTTGAGAAATATCTTGGCTACCGCGACTGGATATACATGGAAAAAGAAATCCTCTAACTTTCCAGGTACTTCAATATAAAGCTCTTTATGCCCTCTATGTATGCATCCTTTGATTTCATATAACTATTGCCATGCGTGCCGGATAATTTTAAAAACTCTCTGGGCTGGCCCGCATCATTGTATAGTTTTAATCCATGTGAAAATGGGACACGTTCATCTCCGCTGCTGTGTATTATCAATACGGGACATTTCACACTTTTAATGTAACTTATAGTCGGATATTCAAACTTAAAAAACCTCCTTACCGGCAGATAAGGATACGTTTCAGCTGCAATATCTTTTATTGATGTGAAAGTGGAATCCAGTATAAGAAGCTTTGCGCCCACCTCCCCCGCCAGTCGCGCCGCTATCGGTCCGCCAAGCGAACGGCCGTATAATACTATATTTTCCGTTTTTATCTTTTTTGAAACTGTAAGATAATCCCATGCTGCCCTGGCATCCATGTAGGTCCCTGCCTCGGTAATTTTCCCATCGCTCTTGCCGTATCCCCTGTAATCGATTATGAAAACCGAAGTCCCTACTTTTCTGTTAAAATAATCTATAAGAGTAAGCCGGTTGGAAATATTACCGCCATTACCATGTAAAAACAGGATTACTTTATTGCTACCCCTTGAAGGTACAAACCATCCACAGAGATTGGCTCCATCAGATGTCTTTAACAAAACCTCTTCAAAATAAAGCTTCAGGTCAAAAGGCGTGCCGACAATCTCCTTCTTCGGGCTATAAACGTAAGAAGACTGCGTACAGTATTTATAGACAGCAGAAATTACATAAATAGCTGCCATTTCAGCTAAAATTAACGCAAATCCCAGAAGTATTTTTTGATAAAACATCTAAGCTACCAGAATTATGACCCTCTTCAATTTAATACTTTAGACACCGGCAACCCTTTTTGCTATTGCTTCCGCAATAAATGCTGCTGCAAACAGCGCGCTTACTATAATCATTAACGGATGCAGGTCTTTAAATTTACCTTTAAACAATTTTATCAAAGTATAGCTAATAAAACCAAATCCTATTCCATAAGAAATGCTGTATGTAAAAGGCATTATAATTATTGTCAGGAATGCCGGTATCCCTACCTCATAATCCTTAAAATCAATTTTGCTAATAACGGCCATCATTAAAAACCCTACGACTATCAATGCCGGCGATGTTACAGGATATTTTAAAACTCCCTCTGCTACTTCTACTCCTCCGCCTATAACAGCAATAAGCGGTGAGAAGAATATTGAAATAATAAAAAGGAATCCGGTCACAGTTGGCATTATACCTGTTTTTCCACCATCAGATACTCCCGATGCACTTTCGATATATGTAGTAATCGAGCTGGCACCAAATAGACCACCAGCTACTGCTGCAAGGGAGTCTATCAAAAGGACGCTCTTTAAATTCGGAAGGCTTCCTTTTTTATCCAGCAATCCTGCTTCGCCTCCTACTCCTATGACCGTGCCCATCGTATCAAAAAAGTCTGTCATGAACAGCGCGAATATCATTACAAGGGCTGCTATGTTAAGCATCCCATTGCTCCATACCGCACCAACTACGTCCGCTTTAAAAAATGTGCTGAAATTTTCAGCTGCCGGCACCCTGATAATTTCACCCGGAATATCTATTACCCTGAATATCATTCCAACTATCGCCGTTCCAGTAATCCCGAGTAGAATTCCGCCCCTTATCCTGAAAGCAACAAGAATCGAAGTAAGCACAAGTCCGAAAGCAGCAAGTTGCGTGTAGTTTGCAGTAAAATCACCGAGGGCCACTGCTGTAGCGGTATTTGTCGCGACAAACCCCGCCTCCTGAGCCCCAATAAATGCAATAAAAAAGCCTATTCCAACCCCGATCGCATATTTAAGCCCCATCGGTATTGCCCTCATTATCATGCTTCGTAAACCTGTCAGTACCATAACAGCGACTATCAGTCCTTCAATAACCACCACTCCCATCGCCTGCTGCCAGCTGAGACCAAGGCCAAAAATAATGGTGAAAACAACCACCGCATTTATGCCCATTCCTGAAGCAAGCGCAAAAGGCGTGTTTGTTATAACACCCATCAAAATGCTCATAAGCCCAGCACCGATACATGTTGCATAAACAGCAGCTTCATAAGGAATCCCTGTTGCGCCTCCCGATGATAGTATTGCCGGGTTTACGAATATGATGTAAGCCATCGTCATAAAAGTCGTTATCCCTGCAATAACTTCTGTCCTTACACTGGTGTTCCTCTCTTTCAGCTTGAAATATCCCAACCTGCACCTCCTCTAATTCTCTAAATTTATCAATACTTATAATAAAACCTAAAATTACTTTCTAATCAAACAAAAATAATCAAGATGTTTTACAAATACACTGATAAGAGATAAAATTCACTAATTATGATGGAACTTATAAAAAATTTTTTTACTGCTGAAAACCTAAAAAAATTGTTTTTAGATTCATATTCCTGGCTTGAGGAAATTCTTGATAAAGCTTTTGGAAAAATTGGGTACGAACCTATAAGGGAGTTGTTATCCAACCCCTGGTTCTGGATAATTATAATTGGATTATTTATACTGAGTCTCATTTTCAGAAGAAGATAATTTCTGGATATTTCTATCATTCCCTCTCCTGCCCGAAAATATTTTTACTATAAAAAAAATAATAAAAATAAAGAAAATAACTGATATTGCCAGCGCAGCGAAAGCCCCCTGGTTATTCCTTATTTTCTCTATAACCAGATAAAGCCGGGAGTTGTTCTTCTTAAAGAAATCCAGAAATTTTTCGTCAAGCAATAAGCTATCCCCATTTTTAATATGGGATATCCTATCTATTATCTTGCCTTCTATATCACCTGACGGCTTTATTAATGCATCCCTGGCAATTTTTATATATTTATCGATACTACTCATAATATTAATCTCTCGCGTTAACTTTTTCCTACGCTATAATAGATTAAAATTGCTTCTTTTTGTTTCAAATTCCCGTGTTTAATTTATTTTTTAAGTTTTTTTTCTATCATCTTCCTTGCGCGGTGGATATTCGTCTTAACCGTTCCTATGGGCTTCCCCGTAAGCTCCGATATTTCCCTGTAGCTATAATCCTGCAGATCCCTTAATATAATAGGCACCCTGTAGCTCTCGTCAAGACCTACTATAATCTTCAAAACTTCCTTAACCGTCTCTTTGTTGAAATAATCATCCTCCAGCCCCTGGTCAAACCTGCTAAATACTATCTCGTATTCTTCGGTTACCTTATCCAGGCTAACTTTCTTTCCCTTCGTTTTAGAATGAAGCCTTAATTTATCGATACAGGTATTTACCGTAAGCTTTCTTATCCATGTCTTAAAACTGGAAAGCCCCCTGAATCCCTTTATAGAAAGGTACACCTTAACGAAAACTTCCTGGCTCACGTCTTCTGCCTCATGCGCATCCCTTAGTACAAAAAATGCCGTCGTGTAAACATATTTTGAAAACTGCCTTACCAGTTCCTCAAAGGCTGCCTTGTCGCCTCTTTTTGATCGCGCAATCAATGTTTTTTCATCTATTTTATGTGGGGTTTTCCCATTATTTACTTTTACCAATTACTCTCCTCCGTACATAATTCAGGAAATGTCCTCATCCTGTGGAGTTTCAACCAGCGTGACCGAAAAATTAAAAAAATCTCCACCCCTGTTTACCCTTACATCTATGCTATCACCTACGCCACGCCTCAATATCTGCGCAAATAATTCATAAGGGTTGCCTACCTCGACTCCATCAACTTCCACGATTACGTCTCCCGCCTTTATCCCGGCATCCGCCGCAGGATACCCCTGCTCCACATCGACTACATGCACACCTCTGGCTTCCTCGCTTTCATATGGACCCATTCTTATACCCATGTAAGGAATTTTCGCCTTTCCATATTCGATAATCTGGTCAGCTATGTTTATAACCGTATTACTTGGTATTGCAAACCCTATCCCGGTGTTTTCTCCCGATGATGATATTATCATTGTGTTAATTCCTATTACCTTTCCATTTGAATTTACCAGTGGCCCCCCGCTATTTCCCCTGTTTATAGCTGCATCCGTCTGTATAAGGTTAACAGGAATAGTGATGTCTCTCCCCTTCGCGCTTATTACTCCCATGGTTACGCTCTGCTGCAGCCCGTAAGGGCTTCCTATCGCGATAGCCATATCGCCCACTTCATAGCTTTCGTCCAGAGAAAAATCGGCTTCTTTTAATCCATCCTTCTCAATCTTTATAACTGCCACATCATATTTCTCTTCCGAACCTACCAGAATTGCAGGATAGCTGCTGCCATCATATAATGTTACAACCAGTTCTTCTGCACCGCCGGCTACATGATTATTTGTTATTATGTAACCATCATCGGAGTAAATAACTCCCGATCCGACTCCCTCTTCCTCATACACTTTTCCGAAAATATCCTGGGCTTCCACTGTTACTTCTATATTTACTACCGATGGGGCAACTTCCTCAACAATCTTGCTTATTGCATCATCAAGCGCGCCCAGTATAAACTTTTCCGATGAATCCTTGCCACTGTCGGTATCCCCCGGTTCTTCTGTAGCATGCTCAACGGCCATATTTTCTCCGGTGCCCTGCTCGTCCTCGTGCCCACCGGCATCCGCACTATTCTTAAACAAATCTGCAATAGTAACATTATTTACCACAGCCAGAACACCAAGCATACTTACTCCGCCTATGACAAGAAAGACTACTGCAATCAAAAATATTATAAGGCCTTTTATAAAGAAGGATTTAAATCCGTTAGTGCAATTCATTCACGATCTCCAAAAAAATTTATTTTCTACTGGTTTTCATTTGTTTCGCTGGTTTCAGATTCCTCTTCAACAGATATAGTACTGGACCTCAACCTTAATGCATCCTCCTGCATCTTTAACGCAGCATCAGCAGGAAGTATGTTCTGTGATATAACACCGATGGCATTATCTATTACCGCATCCCTTATAGCCATTATGATTTTCTCGTAGGGCTTACCCCTGCAAATTTTCGCCTGCTGAAAAGCTTCGTATTTTAACTCATCCTGTGCAAATATATCATTTCCATCCATGCCTTTCAGAGCCGGGAAAGTATCTGTTCTTGAAGTCCATTCCGCCTGAACCTCCCCGCTCAACATATATTCTATAAGGCTGCCCGCTGCCTCCAGCTCATTTCCGAAACAATTCACATTTATCATAAAACCCAGCCCTGATATCAGTGGTGTCGGATTCCTGCTGCCCTGCCATACCCGGGGTATCTTTGTTACGCCAACATTTATATCTGACTCTTCGTATTCCCCCAGCTGGTTTATATTATCTATTATCATATACGCGCTGCCACTCTTAAAAAGTTCGTTAACCGTTTCGTACTCTATGTTTGCAGGTAATATCTTTTCTTCATTGTAAATATAATTTAAAAACTCCATAGTTTTAACCATTGCATCATTGTCCAGCGTTAAAGAGCCGTATCCGTAATCAACGACCCAATCACCATAACCTCCTACAAAAGGAATTATCCAGTCCGCATCATTATTATTAAGAAGAAAACCGTATATGTTTTCACCCGGTACGTTGACTTCTTTGCAATACTCAATAACTTCCTCGAACCCATAGGGCGGTTCTTCAACAAGATCTTTGTTGTAGTAAAACACCATGAAATCAAGGCTTCTGAACGGCACTATGTAATTCCTCCCATTGTATTCAGAAATTTCCACCAGCCCGTCAAGAAACAATGAGTAATCTATACCGCTTACTGCTTCTTCCGTTATCTCTTTTACAACATTGCCGGGAACAAGCCTCTGGAGACCATCGAAATCCAGCAATATTATTTCCGGCCCTGCGCCGGCAAGACTTGCTGCTTCAAACCTATCTTCAAGCTCCTCCTGGCTTCTAAAAAGCTCGGGGTCTATCTCAACATGGCTGTTTTCAACCATGAAATCATCTACCGTTTCCATCAACGCAAGCCTGCCCTTCGGATCCAGGCAATCCCATAGCGCAATCTTCACATCTAACTTTTTCCCACCTTCCGCATCGTCGCCCCCGCCTTCCGATGCTACTCCATTATCCTCCTGAGTTGGCCCATTTTCGGCACCATCATTCAGTATATTGCACGAAGCTGCTATCACTAGCAGAAAACACAGCAAGAAGACAGCGGACATCGTAAGCAGTCCTGTAAATCTATTGCTTTTTAGCTTAAAGTCGATGAAGGCTCTTTTATACATTTCTACCTCAAAACTATTAACAAAACTACCGCGCTTATTATTTTAACAATTATATTATAAATACGTGTTTCAATCTACAAGACAATTTATATCATAAATCATAAAAATCCCCTGTCAAATAAAACAGCCAGGGCTCCCACTGATTATGCCGGACAATAATTTTACTTAAAAAAACAAGGGTTTATCCAGATAACATTCCCGATAATATCTCCCGCAGGTTTAATGTTCGTTTAAAAAATTGAATTAATAAGTTACAATCTATAATTGATTGCCGTAATTCGAAATAGCCCTTATTTATCGCTAATTTATAATATTTCAATATTTTTATATTTCTTTTTTTTATAAATAATTATAAAATTTCATAAAGATTTAAATACGGGAGGTGGTTCCCATCAGTATCCTGTTGTATAACAAAACCGAAAAAAAGCTGCTTGACGAAGTAGAACTAAAAAATGTTGCCCCTTATATCAATAACCCTGATTATATCATATGGATCGACATAGAGAATCCCAGCAAGGACAATATGCAGTTTTTACAGGATAATTTTCCATTCCATCCCCTGGATATTGAGGACTGCCTTAGCATTATTGAGAGGCCAAAGCTTGATGAGTACGATGATTATTTTTTCCTCGTGCTGCATATCCCCCACTTCATAAAGCAGACGGGTAGACTGGCACCTCTTAGTGTAAATATTTTTATTGGCAATAATTACCTTGTAACCGTACACAGGGGTTTATGCAACCCTATACAGAACGCCATAGATTATCTAACTGAAAATCAGCAGATACTGGATAAGGGATCAGGTTATCTTCTCCATAAGGTTATTGACTCGTTAACAGACTATAATTTCCCTATTCTCAATAAAATCTACAGGAACATACAAAATGTCGAGGATTCAATATTCAAAAAAGTCAGCAGCAAAAACGTTAAGGACATACTTCTCATCAGAACAAACATACTTACATTCAGGAATATCATCTTTCCACAGAGAAAATTACTTAAAACACTTGAGATAAAAGATATGGAATTCCTGATAGAAGCTCTTGAGGTTTACTTCAGCGACCTCGTGGACCACGTGGAAAAAATATGGGACACTCTTGAAAATTATAAGGAACTCATCGAAGGTGTACATGACGCGCATCAGTCACTTCTTTCAAATAAAATTAACGATATAATGCGTATCCTTACCATTTTTTCAGTTGTCATCCTGCCCCTAACTCTAATATCCGGAATCTATGGAATGAATATCATCCTGCCACTTGCCAGTTATTCCTACGCCTTTATAATAATTTCTGTATCAATGATTTTTATATCTATAGGGATGCTCGTTTATTTTAAGTACAAAGATTGGCTGTAAACCCAGCTCACGCTTTTATCTCATCCTCAAAAAAGGCTTCAAACCTGTATTGTGTAAATTCTGGCAGGTATTCATCAAGCATTAACTTCAGGGTAAATTTCTGCTCTTCGTCTGGAATCATTTCCTCTCTCAAAATGTAGCACTCTTTTATAAAAACTACCTTACCCATGTCATTGTAAAAAGTAGCAAAAAGTTTTAGATTCCTTATTTTTTCCGTACCTATGTTGATTAATCTCCCTTCTATAACCAGGTAATCACCGTCATCCACATAATAGTGGTTCTCGTCCTCAACAACAGGATTACCTTTAAAGCTCTTATTATAGTCCTTAAAGTTAACCCCTATCCTTATTTTCGATATATCTATGTACTTATCCTTTTCAGACAGGTAATAATAGAAAGGCATTTTACTTCCTGCTTTAAGATAACTTGCTATGCCGGGAACTGTTTCCGATATTATCTTTACATCTTTCTTATTATAAAAATCAAGCGTCACGCCCAGGTCTGTCTTATTTACCGGAGAGGCATTCTCTATCTCACCCATTATTACCAGGTCACCATAAATATCCATATAGAGGTTGCACTTTCCAATTTCTGCACCTATTGAATCCGTTTCTTCTAAATCAACCTCCCCGTAGTCAAAAAGATAAAGGTCATCCGTTGGTTCGCTCCCGCTTCCTTCTGTAATATCCGGTTCTTTACTGGTGCCGTCCACATAACTGCAAGATGTTAAAAGTAAAAAGAATAACAGAAAGGTAGGTATGATTAAGATTAAAAAAAATAAATTTTTAAAGCTGAGGTTTTTTAATCTATAAGAAATCAGCATTGGTCATCTTTCTCCACATGGTCCTTCTCGCCTATTATTCTATTTTTCTTATCTACATAAATTATTTTAGGCTTATGACCGGAGAGCTCTTTTTCATCCAGATATACAAATGCAAATATAATAACCGTTTCCCCTTCCCTTATTTTTCTTGCAGCTGCTCCGTTCATGCATATAACTCCGCTATCGCTTTTACCCTCTATGGCATATGTCTCCAGCCTCTCCCCGCTGTCCAGGCTTACTACCATCACTTTCTCAAAGGGTAAAATTTTCGCATGCTCCATTAGCTTTTTATCAATCGTTATGCTTCCCATATAATCAACTTCTGCTCCGGTTACTACTGCTCTATGAATTTTGCTCTTTAAAATACAGGTTAACATTGTTTATACGTACCGCCTTCCTTCTCCGGTTTACTATTTCAAACAAGTATTACTTTTATAACTTTATAGTCATATTGTCAATAAGCCTTGTGCTCCCAATCCATACAGCTGCTGCAGCAAGTATTTCTCTATCAGTTCCCCTGACCGTGTTTTTTTTCTCCAGTGTCCCGGGGTCCCTGAAATCAAAATAGTCGATTCTCTTAATAAAACTACTGCCCTTTAATTCAGCGGTGACTTTTTTTCTCACTTTTACCAGGTCCGTCTCCCCTCCTGCCACCATGCTCCCGGCCATGGTAAGGCATCTATATAATATGGTTGCTTCTTTTCTTTCCTCTCTGGATAGGTATCTATTTCTTGAGCTCATAGCAAGCCCGTCTTTTTCCCTCACTGTCGGGCAGCTAATTATTTCCACATCCATATTCAGGTCTTTAACCATTCTCTTTACTACCACCAACTGCTGATAATCCTTCTCCCCGAAATAAGCTCTGTCGGGACCTATTATATTCAACAGTTTCGCAACAACCGTAGCAACTCCCCTGAAATGCCCGGGCCTGAACTTACCGCACATAATTTTGCCAAGCCCACACACTTCAACAAAGGTCCTGCTCCCATCCTGATACATTTCTTCAACTTCCGGATGAAATATATAGTCAACCTCCTCCTTCTCTGCCATCATGCAATCCCTGTCAAGGTCCCTTGGATATTTATCAAGGTCTTCGCCCGGCCCAAACTGTGTCGGATTTACGAATATGCTTAGCACCACAACGTCGCACTCTTTTGATGCAGCTCTTACAAGGCTCAGGTGCCCTTTATGAAGATAGCCCATAGTTGGAACAAATCCTATTTTTTTGCCACTGCCTTTAATTTTTCTTAATATGGATTTACAGTCTTCTACTTTATTTATAATCTTCATTTTCTGATTAAAAAACTATTTTTGTTTTATTAAAATTCTCACATCAAAACCATTGGAACCTTAATAGCTCCATCTTTAATAAGAATGCTCTTCTTTCGGAAACTCACTGCTTTTTACCTCTTTTATATACTCCCTGTAGCACCTTTTCATTTCCTTCCCTGTTTCAGAATACCTCTTTGAAAACTTCGGTGTAAAATCCTCGTACATCCCCAGCATGTCATGTGTCACAAGAACCTGCCCATCGCAATCTATGCCTGCTCCTATCCCTATTGTCGGTATTCTAACCGTCATTGTTATTTTTCCCGCAAGAGAGGCCGGTATTTTCTCCAGCACTACAGAAAACGCCCCGGCTTCCTCCAGGCTCTTTGCGTCTTCTATCATCTTTACCGCCTGCTCTTCGTCTTTTCCCCTCACTCCGTAACCTCCGAATTTATAAACCGACTGGGGTGTAAATCCAATATGGCCCATAACAGGAATTCCTGAGTCAACTATTTTTTTTACCGTATCAAAATACTCCACTCCCCCCTCAATTTTTACTGCGCCTGCTCCTGCTTCCTTTAACAATCTCCCAGCGTTTCTTACAGCTTCTTCAGTGCTTGCCTGGTATGACATAAAGGGCATATCTGCAACAAGCATTGCCCTTTTTACTCCCCGTGCAACTGCGGAACAGTGGTGTATTATGTCTTCCATTGTAACAGGGATCGTGCTGTCGTAGCCAAGCACAACATTGCCCACGGAATCTCCCACAAGTACTATGTCTATCCCGCATTCGTCGAGCTGTGACGCCATTAAATAATCATACGCGGTAAGCATCGCTATCTTCTCACCTTTTTTCTTCATTTCCGCTATTGTTTTCGTAGTCACTTTTTTTAATATCATTATATGCCCTTCCTAATCCCTTAAAATTTTATTTAGTTTTTTAAAATCAACATCGTTTATCCAACCATTTTTATAAACTATATCAACAGTTCTTCTCCCAAGCAATTTATATAATCTTATTTCATCATCTTTAAAAATCCCGCCCAACTCTTTTAAATGCTCCTCTACGGTTCCTATATCTCCCCTCGCTATGGGCCCGGTCAGCGATTTTTCTATACCCATACTTTTTATGTTCTTTAAAGTCCCTTCATCAAGACTTATAAGACCTTCTATTGATTCCTCCTGTTTAATACCTATCTTATTAAACATTTCCATTGAATAATCCAGCAGAGTCACCAGGTAGTTCGACGCCACGCATAATGCCGCGTGGTATACTGGTTTCTTATCATCCGGTATCTCTATAGACTTTCCACCAAGCGCTTTTACCAGCATGCCCGTAATTTCCATAGACCCTTCCCCGGAGTATGTCACGCCGTAATAAGTTCCTCTCAGCGTGCCTATTGCCTCCTCAATAGAGGCGAATGCCTTTATCGGATGTATTGACGCAATCCCTGCTCCTGCCTCACCTGCCGAGCGCAAAACGTGTAGTCTTTTTGAGCCACTTAAGTGTATAAAGAAATAATCCTTTAAATTTTCCCTTCCGATACCGTTGACCATATCTTCACATACGCTTTCTATACAATCATCCGGCGTACATATAATCACGATTCTTGCATTCAGGGCAGCTTCTATATTATTACTTGTAAAAATTATCCCTTCAGATTTTTTACCCAGTATTTCTTTTGCCTTTTTAATAGAATCTTTTGTCTTTGATGAAATAGTAGTTAAATATAGTCCTGGGGAATTGTCGCCTGCAAGAAAATAACTTACTGTTGTCCCAACTCTTCCAGCACCAATAATGCACACTTTTAAGGAGGTTTTATTTCTCATTTTCCTGGCTACTACTGTTTGTTTAAGAAACCCTGATTGGCATCAGCAGGTAAATTATGCTGTCACTTTTTTCGGGTTTTATTAAAATTGGTTTCAGTGGGTCGTTTATTGAAAATATCACATTGGATCCTTCCATTATATTTATGCCGTCTATAAGGAACTCCGGATTAAATGCGATCTCGATTGATTCTACACCATATGAAACTTCAAAATCTTCGCTTGAGCTTCCCACTTCTTTTACACTCATAGACACCCTTATTTTCCCTTTTTCTATGGTTAGTTTCACTGGTATATTGTCCTGGGATATCGAAGCAATTCTCCTTACAACATCAAGGATTTTCCCTTTTTTTACAATTATATTGTGTTCTGTTTTATCCGGAAGAAGCTGCCCATATTCAGGAAATTTTCCGGATAAAAGCCTGGATACTATTATGTCTTTCTCTTTTTCGCTTCCTTCAAGATAAAAACTAATCTGATTGTCTTCAATGTTTATTTCTATATCGCTTCCCTTAAACTCACCCTTAGCTATACTGTCAAGCACTTTAGAAGGAACAACTACCCCCACAGATGATGCTCCCCCCCCGATTTTCTCCTTAACAAGAGACAGTCTATAGCTGTCTGTTGCAACCATACTCAGGGTTCCTTCTTTAATTTCCATAAAAACACCTGTAAGTATTGCCCTGCTTTCATCAATTGATGCGGCCTTCTGCGCCTTTACTACGAGGTTTTTAAACTTATCCATGCTTATTTTTAACAATCTATCTTTTTTTATTTCAGGGAATCCTGGGTACTCTGAAACCGGGAGTGTGTTTAATGTAAAGTTGGCGTTTTCACATTTTATTTTCATCTGGTTCCTTGTTTCATCCAGCTCAAGTTCGATTTTTGATTCTTCCAGGCTTTTTAGTATATTTATCAAAACTTTTGCAGGAACAACTGCTCTTCCCTTCTCCGTTATCTTTACCTGTTTTATACATTTTATACTCGTTTCGAGATCTGTGCTGTATACAACTAATTCGTCGTCTGCCTCAAGCATTATTCCATTTAAAATAAGAGATGTTGTTTTTGGGTTTATTGCCCTGCTTGCAAACAGTATGGTATTTAAAAGATCTGATTTGGTTGTTTGAAACTTCATAATAACCTCTCTAAAGGATATTTAAATATAAACACATTCTATTATATATAAGATATAATTTAAATACCTAGTAATAGTTATAAGGGGTGTTGGTAGTGTTGGTAATTTTAATAAATGGTTTTAAAGAAGGTAAAATTAGAGATTTTAGGTGTTAATAAAAAAGTTAAGAGCTGTTAAAAAGTATTAACTTATAAACAGCTCCCAAAAAGGAACAAAGTTGTTAACAGGAAATAAAAAAAATTGTTGGTAATATAAGCTAATTTTCAACAGATTATAAACAGTTATAAATTATGATGATGTTTTGATTTTGTTTATTAATTCCTGTGTTTGTGCGTAAACACTTTTATCAGTATTTATGAGAGCGGATATTTTTGATATTGCATAAATAACTGTAGAGTGGTCCCTGTCCCCAAAAGACTTCCCTATTCTTAAAAGCGAGCTGCTTGTAAGCTCTCTTGATAGATACATGGCAAGCTGCCGGGCGTGGGATA
>CAYVWW010000011.1:0-15680 GCA_964455605.1 uncultured Actinomycetota bacterium
CCTGACCTATGCGCTCCCCGTTATATGAATACCATGAGCCACTTTTTTCTACGATTCCAAACTCGGTAGCTACATCAAGCACGCTTCCCTCCTTTGAAATCCCTTTCCCGTACATTATATCAAACTCTGCCTTTTTGAATGGCGGGGCAACTTTATTTTTTACGACTTTTGCACGGACCCTGTTCCCAACTATATCGGCGCCATTCTTGATGCTATCAATCCTTCTTATGTCTATTCTGACAGACGAATAAAATTTTAATGCCCTTCCTCCCGGTGTAACTTCCGGATTACCGAACATAATCCCTATCTTCTCTCTTAACTGGTTAATAAAAACTACTGAAGTTCTTGTCTTTCCTATGATTCCTGTAATTTTCCTCAATGCCTGCGACATTAGCCTCGCCTGAAGCCCTACATGTGAATCGCCTATTTCACCTTCCAGCTCCGCTTTTGGCACAAGAGCAGCAACCGAATCAATAACTATTACATCAAGAGCACCGCTTTTCAATAAAATTTCGCATATTTCTAGAGCCTGCTCACCGTTATCCGGTTGCGAAAGCAAAAGTTCTTCAATGTTCACGCCCAGATTCCGCGCATAACCGGGGTCAAGAGCATGCTCCGCATCTATAAAGGCAGCAGCACCACCGCTCTTTTGAGCATTTGCAATTATATGCAGGGCAAGGGTCGTTTTCCCTGAAGCTTCAGGACCAAATATTTCCGTGACCCTTCCTCTCGGTATACCTCCAATCCCAAGCGCTATATCGAGTTCAAGCGAATTAGTAGATATATGACCTATATCCGCTACCAAACTCTTATCCCCCAGTTTCATTATAGAACCATTTCCATACTGCCTCTCTATCTGGGATACAGTATTCTCTATAATTTTTTCCCTATCCATAATAAATCCTCCAGAAAATATTTTTTAAAAAGAAAAATTTTTATAAATAATAATTTTATGCCAGTTAAATTTGCACAAAAGAGCATAAGCTCATTTTATCACAATAATTAAATTTTTACATAGATAAAATTAACCAATAATTTCATTTTAAGCTAAAATTGCAAAGATTAATATACTCAGCGCCGTAAGATTTTATTTTACTTTCAAATAAAGTGATTTCTGAACATTCCAGCGCTTTTCCATAATCAAACCTTTTAGATTCCAGGAGCTTGCTTACATCTTTTATAATCTTTGTTCTTGCTACTGTAAGATGAGGGGAAAATTCCCTTTTTTCCCTATCTATTCTTATACCTGCAAGGTTATTTTCAAGTTCATCATAAACTCTTGAAATGTTATCCGCTCCCATTCCTATCCCCAGGAATATAACTCTCGCTTTCTTTTTTGAAGGGAACGCACCTAATTCGCTGCCAATTTTATACTCGAATTTCTTGAATTTACTTGCTGCAATCGTCGAAGCTTCTTCTATCTCCTTTATCTTATCAACATTAACATTCCCAAAAAATTTCAAAGTTATATGAACATTTAAAGAGGGTAAAACCCTTATCTGCGAGTCCCTCCCCAATAGAGCAGAAACAAATTTATGTATATCATTTTTCACGAATTCAGGAATATCTATTGCCAGAAATAATCTTTTCTCAGATTTTAATTCATCATTACTCTCTTTATTTTTATTGAAATTATTCAATATATTACCTTTTATTGGCCCTGCTGCCTGAATTATTTTTAATTATTGCCAGTCTTAATTCATTTAAAAGAAATTGAGCGGTCCTGAACTTGATTTCAACCCGGTTTCCCTGAAATACTTTCTTAAATACTTTGCTATACCCATCCGGACCCACAATTCCACAAAAAACTAAACCTGCTTTTTTTATCTCGGAATCAGGGCTTGCAAATCCGGTTACACTTAATGAGTAGTCCGAGCTAAAAATATTTTTCACTTTTTTTGCCATTTCAAGACATATCTCCTCGCTCACAACGCCATACTTTTCAATGTCATCTCTATTTATTCCGAGCAAATTAACCTTTGAAGAAATTGAATACGATACTATTCCTCCCGAAAAAAATTCCGAACTACCCGGCGTATCAGTTATGATGCTGCTTATAAGACCTCCTGTCATGGATTCGGCTACACTCACAGTTAATTTATTTTTTGCCTTACCTATGGCTTCCTTCAGATTATCAGAAATCAAGTTGTTGTCTTTACCATAAAAACAATCCCCCAGCCTGTCTGAAACTTCCTTCTCAAAAATTTTTAGATTCCTGTCCATAACAACATCATCCGCAGCTTTTGCAACAAGTATTATCTTTATTAAACCAGGCTCAGCCGTAATTCCTATCTGAACACCCATTTTTTCTGCCCTGTCAACAATATTTTTAATTCTCTCTTCTACTTCCGCTTCACTTATATCGGTGTTAAGCAGTATGGACTTTTTAATTTTTGTCCCGTTCTTTTTTGTGGCATCCTTTCCTGTAATATCTTTTAAAAAAGCAACTACATCTCCTTCAAACATGCTTATCATTTCTTTAGGAACACCGGGCATGCATATTATATATTTTCCTTCTTGCGTCGTTATCCTGAACCCGGAAGCACTGCCCAACCTTGGCTTTATTGGAAAAGATTCTTCTGGAATATAGGATTGCCTCAATAACCTCTTAATAATATCCTTTTCTTTTTTATCCCTTACGAACCTTACGCTATAGCCATCAAGGCTTTCATCCCTTACAAGTTCAAGCCCTAACGACCTGGCTACAGCCTTTCTTGTCATATCGTCATCCGTAGGTCCCAGACCTCCATTTATTATTACAAGATCGCTACACTTTAACGCATGAGATAAAGCATCTGATATATCATTTACGCTATCGCCGACAGTAAGCATATACCTGCATTCTATCCCCAGGTCGGTAACTCTTTCAGCGATGTATTTAGAATTAGTGTCAAGTATCAACCCGAGATTTAATTCAGTTCCTATACTTATTATTGAACAAATCATTTTTAAAATTCTCGGTTATTGTAGATTCCATACGGAGGTTTTAATAGCTATCTTCTTCTTCCATCATTTTAATAAGGTCTTCCTTGGATATCAGGACTTCCCTTGGCTTGCTTCCATCATAGCTGCTTACAAGCCCTCTATCTTCCATCTGGTCTATAATCCTTGCAGCTCTAGAGTAGCCTATTTTCAATCTTCTCTGCAAAAGCGACGCTGATGCATGCCCAAAATCCACCACAACCCCTAGCGCTTCATAAAACAGCTCATCGCTGCTCTCTGAGCTTTTCTGCTCTCCGCTGATTTTCTTTGATATTTCTGCGTTGTATTCAGTAATACTATTATTTTTTATATACCCCGTAACCATTTCGATTTCATTTGAAGTAACAAACGAACCCTGAACTCTTTCAGGCCTATTGGAATAATAGGGAAGATAAAGCATATCTCCCTTTCCTATCAATTTCTCAGCTCCACTGCAATCAAGGATAACGCGCGAGTCTACATTTGAAGATACCATAAATGCTATCCTTGATGGCACATTGGCCTTTATTAATCCTGTTATTATATTAACCGAAGGTCTCTGTGTTGATATTATTAAATGAATACCTACTGCCCTACCCATCTGGGCAATCCTGCAGATAGAATCTTCTACTTCCGAAGCCGAAACCATCATAAGGTCGGCAAGCTCATCTATAAAAACAAGAACATATGGAAGTGGTTCGAAACCATCTTCTCTATTCCTGTATTTATCTGCTTCATTATTATACATTTCCAGTGATTTAAAATTTCTTTCAACCAGCAGTTTAAATCTTCTCTCCATCTCTCCTACCACCCATGAAAGCGCCGAAGAAGCCTTCTTTGGATTTACTACAACCGGTGATAGTAAATGAGGAATTCCATTATATATGCTTAGCTCTACCATCTTGGGGTCGATCATTACAAATCTCGCTTCACTGGGCTTAACCTTCATCAAAAGAGAAATGATAATACTGTTAAGACATGAGCTCTTCCCTGAATTAGTAGCACCTGCTATTAATATATGAGGCATTTTCGATATGTCCATATAAATTATGCTGCCCGAGAGATTTTTGCCGAGAGGGACATTCAATAAATTATCAGTTATATTCTCGTCATCAGCATTAAAAATATCTCCAAGTGTTACCAGACTTCTTATACTATTGGGCACCTCGATCCCAATAGCGGACTTCCCTGGTATCGGAGCCAGTATCCTTATATCCGGGGAACCAAGGGCAACGCAAAAGTCATCTTCAAGGTTTAGCAATTTCTGGACCTTAACTCCTGGTTGAAGTTTTAATTCATAAAGAGTAACCGTAGGCCCATTTATTATTCTTTCTATGCGCGCATCAATGTTGAAATCCCTTAGCAATTTGCTCAGGATATGAGCTCTTTCCTTGACGCCCTCTTTATATAACCTGGGTGGTATATCTTTTGATTTCTTTAATAGATTTATCGGGGGCAGCCTGTAATTTTCATCCGGTCCATAATTCCTTTTTATCGGTATTTCCAGCTGGCTTCCGTCCGGTTTCTTACCCCCGCTCTTCTTCATAAATTCAACCGGTATATCAAAATTATCTTCCGTTTTTTTACCGGAACCTTCAACAGACTGAACTTTTCCAGAATCCCATTCCTTATTATCACCATACAAGCCGCTCTTATATTTCTCTTCTTCTTTAAGTAAAATTACATCTTTATCAGTATCTCTTCTTCTGAAAAAATTCCACAGAGCTTTTATATTAATCTTTTTGAATAGACTTATTATTTTTTTGCCTGCTTCCATAATGGAAATTTTTGTTATTATTAAAATCGATATAATGACCATCATGGACAGAATAACAACGGCTCCTGGCGCACTAAATAGTTTATATAACCCATAGAAAATCCCTGCTCCTACAATCCCACCCCTGGTTTTTACCAGTAATTTATCAAATATATTTACGTATTTAAAATTATTCCCAAGTAACCCAAGAATAGAGAAAAACAACATTAAGAATCCCAATCCGAAACTGGAAGGCAGCAGCTTTATTGTTTTTAAGAAGAAGCTAAAACCCCAGACAATTAACATTACTGGAATAAGGAATTTGCCAACCCCAAAAGCCAGCGATAAAAAATCGTTAACCGGCTTATTTATAATTCCTGAATCAGAAAACCCGTATACGCTTATAAACAAGAGAAGCGATACCATTATTACTAAAACTCCATAAACTTCGGTTCTTCTCTTTACATATCCCTTTTTGTTTCCGCGATCAGCTGGCACGGATTTCCTTTTGTTTCTATCTGTTTTCATTCCTTTGCTCTTCGATGTAATTTCAGGCGAAATAATTTAATTACTACTTTTTCGACTGAGGACTTTCGTTATTATTATAGGTCTAATACCTACTTTTTTAAAAATGAATTTTTCCACTTTAGCATTAACAAATTCTTCAAAAACTGCTTTTGACACAATATTATTATTAAAAGCTTCCTTAACCGAATCTCTTATAATTTTCGTCAATTTTTTAATAACTTCATTTAAATCTTTAACATAAACTACACCTTTCATCGTAAAATCGGGTTCGCTTAAAATATGCTTTTTCAATAAATCTACTCCTACTGCTATAAATATAATCCCGCTTCTCGACAGTTTTCTTCTATCTTTTAAAACTATATCCTCAATGTTCCCCATGCCTATCCCGTCTACGTAAATAGTCTGGGGCTTTAAATTGCCGGATACCCTGCACATTTTTGAATTAATTTTTACTATATCTCCATCTTCGATTATCATAATATTTTCTTCGTTTATTCCCATAGACTTTGCTATCTGTGCATTTTGAACCCTATGTTTATCTTCACCATGAATAGGTATAAAAAATTTTGGTTTTGTTAAACTTATCATTGTTTTTATTTCTTCACGTGCCGCATGCCCCGAAACATGGACACCAGCTATCGATTCATAAAAAACGTCCGCACCACGTTTAATAAGCCTGTTTATCGTACTGGATACAGCCTTCTCATTACCTGGAATTGGCGAAGCCGATATTATAACCATATCCCCTTTCATAATACTAACCCTTTTATGTTCACCAAGCGCTATCCTGTTCAGTGCGGAAAGCGGCTCACCCTGGCTTCCCGTGCAAAGTATAACTATATCCCTTACGGGGAACTCGTCTATTTTTGCTATCGGGATTATGGTTTTTTCCGGAATCTTCAAATACCCCAGATCGGAAGAAACTCTTATAGTTTTTAAAATTGACTTACCGCTAATAGCAACTTTCTTATTTAACTTTTTAGAAACATCAAGAATCTGCTGTATGCGATGTATGTGCGATGAGAAAGTAGCAACGATAATTCTCTTTGAAGCTTTCTCAAATTTTTCCATAAGCGTTTTTCCCACATCTCTCTCAGGAAGAGTATAGCCCATCTCTTCCGCATTGGTACTATCGCATAAAAGAGCCAGCACGCCTTCTTTACCGGCAATAGCGATTTTGGAAAACTCGGTCGGTTTATTATCTATAGGAGCATGGTCAAACTTAAAATCTCCGGTATGCACAATTGTCCCTACATCAGTCCTTATGATTAAGCCAACACTATCAGGGATACTATGATTAACTCTGAAAAATTCTATATTAAAGGGTCCTATTCTAATGGTTTTGTCGGGGTTTATCTCATTATATTTTACAGGTCTATCAATTTTCGCATCATCAAGCTTTGTTTTAGTAAGCCCCACTGTCAATCTCGTAGCAAATATGGGCACATTTATATCCTTAAACAAGAAAGGAAGAGCCCCAATGTGATCCTCATGCCCGTGTGTAAGAATTATTGCCTTTACTTTATCTTTATTTTTCTTAATATATGAAAAATCTGGTATTAAAAAATCAACTCCTGGCATATCATCATCCGGGAACATCAGACCACAGTCTACTACTATAATCTGGTTATCTTTTTCAAAGACCGTCATATTCTTTCCTATACCACTTAATCCACCCAGCGGTATCAATTTTAAACTAGCTTTTTTTGCCATAATTCTCTACACACAATACCTTAACTTATTTTTTATTCGTTTTACCTGAAAGCTCCCCTACTTATTTCTTCATATTTAATCGATTATTTTATGCTTCCTTAAGATATCCTTAAAATCTGATAGCTCCCTTTCTTCCATACTGTAAAGTGGAAGTCTGCATGGCCCCACGTTAATACCTTTCAAATTAAGTGCTTCCTTTATAGGAACAGGATTCGTAACTATGAAAATACCATAAAAAATATCCAGAAGCCTCCTGTGTATTTCTGAAGCCCTGTTAAAATCACCCCTCTTAAAACTTGAAACCATTTCTTTTATTTCCCTGCACACGATGTGTGAGGCAACACTTATTACGCCATATCCACCAATCGATAATACGGGCAGTGTCTCCCCATCATTACCACTGTAAACCAGAAAATCATCGTCCGTATCCCTTATTATTTCTGAAATCTGCCTTAAATTACCGCTTGCTTCCTTTATTGCGAAAATGTTATCTATTTTTGAAAGCTCAACGCAAGTTTTAGAACTGATATTAGAAGATGTTCTCGACGGAACATTGTAAAGGATTATAGGAACGCTGACTTCCCTTGCGATTGCCTCAAAATGTTTGTAAAGGCCCCACTGCGATGGCTTGTTGTAATAAGGTGTAACCAAAAGTAAACAATCGACCCCGATTTTCTCAGCTTCCTTTGACAGCTCTATAGAGTGCCTCGTGTCGTTATAGCCAGTCCCCGCGATAATTTTTACCTTACCTCCAAAATTATCCTTTGCCAGCTTAAATAATTCTAATTTCTCATTATCATCCAGTGTTGAGGATTCTCCGGTAGAACCCGCCAGCAAAATCCCATCGCTCCCTTCATCAAAGAGATACTTCATTAATCTATAGCTTGACTCAATATCAAGTTTAAAATTTTTATCAAATGGGGTGACCATTGCTGTAATTACCTCACCCATACCTAACATATAACCCTCCTTGAACCAATAATACAGTTATAAATCTATTAGCTTATCCAGCCCAAAAGTATAAGCTGGAAGCCTTTCAAGGTTCTTTATCGCAAGCATAACTCCTGGATAAAAAGATGCCCTGTCAAAACTATCATGTTTTAATGACAACGTCTGGCCTTTCGCACCAAAAATAATTTTTTGGTGCGCCAACAGTCCCGGTAATCTTACGCTATGTATATGGATGCCTTCCACAAATGCGCCGCGGCTGCCATCTACTTTTTCTTTCTCGCCTTCTTCCAATCTCGACCTATTAAATTTTTTACAACTCCCTATTTCTTCAGCTGAGAATATAGAAGTTCCTGAAGGGGCATCTATTTTTTTATCATGATGCAACTCTATTATTTCGCAGCCCTCAAAATAACGCGATATCATTTTAGAAACCTTAATCATAATTACAGCGCCTATTGAGAAATTTGGTACAATCAGCGTCTTGCTCGTCGAATTTGACGCCTTTTCCTCAATAGTTTTTAAATCCTGGCTTACCATGCCCGTAGTGCCTACTATTATGTCTATGTTATTATCAATAGCCCAGTTGATATTTTTCTTTGCTGCTTCAGCATTTGTAAAATCAATAATTATATCAGGACCCAGCTTTTTTATATCTTCATAAGAACCGTATATACCATAGCCATTATTTCTACCAGTCAAGAATTCTCCTATATCCATACCATTATTTATTAAATCAAGCCCACCGACCAGTTCTATTCCTTCTTCTTTCAATAACTCTCTGGAAATAGCTGTGCCCATCTTTCCACAAATCCCGGACATAACTACTTTTTTCATAATAAACCTCACCTTATTTTATTTTTCCCATCGTTACAAGACTCATTTTATCAAGATCAAAATATCTCTTTGTAATACTATCCAGATCTTCTTTCTTAACATCATCTATTTTCTTTAATATCTGGTTAATAGTCAAAACTTTTTTATCAAATAATAGAGCTTTGCCAAGCCTGAACATCCGCGAGCTCACATCCTCGACACTTAACACAATGCCCCCCTTTAGATTTTCCTTCGCCCTTAAAATTTCTTCATCCTTTATACCATATTCTATTACATTTCTTATTTCATTTTTAGTAATCTCCAGAACTCTCTCAATATTTTTTGGCGACGAAGCCGCATATATCACTATTATTCCTGTATCAATATACTGAACATTGTTGCTAAATATAGAATAGGCAAGGCCTTCCTCTTCCCTTATTTTCTGGAATATCCTGCTGCTCATACTTCCACCCAGAATATTTGTCATTAAAGAAATTGGATATTTATCAGTACGCTCATGGCTGCAGCCCGGACCGCCAAAGCACATGTGCATCAAACTCGTTTTGTTACTATGTATCTTTTTTACACTTCTCGCCTGTCCCAATTTCTTTTCACTGGAATAATCAACTGATTTACTTCTTTTTTTAGCTTCTGGAGCATATCTTTTGACCTTTTCGACAAGATCCCCGTGTTTCACATTACCTGAAGCTGATATAACTAACCTGCTGATATCGAAGACATTTCCGAAATATTCCAGTATTGAAGCTTTACTTATTTTTTTAACCGAATTTTTTGTGCCCATTACAGGCATGCTAAGGGAATGTCCATTAAAAACTGATTCGTAAAAATAGTTAATGATATTCTCTGATGGGCTTTCCTCGAGCATTTTTATTTCTTCAATTACAACTTTTTTCTCAGTCTTGATGTGCTCTGTCCGGAAAGACGGATTTGAAATAATATCAAATAACAATTCGACGCATTTATCCAGATGGGTATCTATAAAATCAGCGTGTATGCAGCAATCTTCTTTATCCGTGAACCCGTTAAATTCAGCACCCATAGAATCGAATTCAATAGCTATTTCTCTGCCATCTCTTTTACCGGTGTCTTTGAATATCAGGTGTTCTATAAGATGAGTAATTCCGTTTATATTCTTATTCTCATTTCTGGAACCTGCCCGAAACCAGAAACCCAGCGATATTGAACGGAAATGAGGTATATATTCACTGATTACCCTTATTCCATTTTCCAGTTCTGTAATCTCATAATGATCAAATTTTACGCTGCTCAATGAAGTTATTTCTTATTTACCTCGATAATAGAATATTTAGATATCATCTGTTCTCATCTGCTCTCTTCAGACTTATTTTTCTTGTCCTTACATCTATATTGTCAACTTCCACAAGTATCTTTTCGCCTATTTTTAAATAATCATTAACATCTTTAACTCTTTCGTCTGCTACTTTCGATATGTGAAGAAGTCCATCTACTCCGGGTATTAAATTTATAAAAGCCCCATAGGTTGTTATGCCGACAACAGTGCCCAGAAATTCTTCGCCCGCTTTTATATCTTCAACGCTTCTTAGCATACTCTCGATCTTCTTTTTTGCCATCTCTATATTCTTTTCACTGGAAGACGTTATGGAAACAAGACCTTCACCGTTATAATCGCTTATATCAATCTCATCCAGCTCAAATTCTTCCTTAATATTTTTAACATTTTTACCACCAGGGCCAATTACCTCACCGATTTTTTCTTTCGGTATTTTAAAAGTTGTAATTTTTGGCGCGCATTCTGATAAAGTCTTTCTGGGCTCAGGAATAACCTCCAGCATCTTTTCAAGTATGAACAACCTTCCTTCTCTTGCTTTATCAAGTATACTCTTAATTATATCCAGGCTGACTCCTTTAATTTTTATATCCATCTGCAGCGCCGTAATACCATTTACTGTTCCTGCAACCTTGAAGTCCATATCACCATAAAAGTCCTCTATGCCCTGTATGTCTTTCAAAACAATATTTTTATCTCCTTCATCCTTGATTAAGCCCATCGCTATTCCAGAAACCGGGTTTAATATAGGAACTCCCGCATCCATTAAAGCAAGCGTACTTCCACAAACGCTTGCCATTGAGGTCGAGCCGTTTGACTCCAGTATTTCTGATACAAGCCTCAACGCATACGGGAATTTGTCTTCATCGGGAATCATTGGCCTCAACGCTTTTTCAGCCAGAGCCCCGTGCCCGATAGCTCTCCTGTTTGGACCTCTCAGCGGCTTGGTTTCACCTACGCTAAAAGGTGGAAAATTGTAGTGATGAATATATCTCTTAAATTCTTCTTTGCCAAGACTATCTATTTTTTGCGCTTCTCTTATAGAGCCCAGAGCCAGTATCGTAAGTGCCTGGCTTCTCCCTCTTGTGAAAAGCCCTATGCCATGTGTCGTATTTGGGAATAAACCAACCTCGCATTTTATATCCCTTATCTCCTCAGGTATCCTGCCGTCAGGCCTTATTCCCTTCCCAAGAATCATCTTTCTTACAAGCTCTCTTTCAAGATAATTAAAGCTCGTATCGATACTTTCATTTTCTTCGGGGAAATCCTCTCCTAACTTTTTTTCTACTTCTTCCTTTAAAACTAATATGTTGTCCTGATAATACCCCTTACTGGCATTATCGAGTTCAATCTTTTTTTCTTCATCCTTAGAATAAGCTGATACGGTTTCGAGAATTTCCTGAATCCTGCTTTCCGCGATGTCTCTTACTTTCTTTTCAATATCTGCATTCAGCTCGAATTTTACGGCTTCCCTTTTTTCTTTGCCTGCTATTTTACAAAATTCTTTCTGGGACCTTACAATTTTTTTTATCTCATCCTGTGACCTTTCAATCGCTTCGATAACTACCTCTTCAGGAGCTTCCTTACCTCCTGCTTCGACCATTAATATGGCATCTTCCGTTCCAGCAACAATTATATCTACTATACTTTCTTCAATATCGCATTGTGACGGATTTACTTTCCACTCATCCCCAACTTTTGCTATTCTTACGGCACCAATTGGTTCATTGAATGGTATATCTGATATACACAGGGCAAGAGATGCGCCATTTATTACGGAAATATCGTATGGATTAACCTGGTCGAATGATATGACCGTGGCAATTACCTGGACTTCATTTCTTATATTTTTGTCGAATAACGGCCTTAAAGCCCTATCGGTCAATCTTGCATTAAGAACTGCCTTATCGCTTGCCTTGCCTTCTCTCTTAAAAAACCCTCCCGGAATCTTTCCTGCAGCATACATTCTCTCTTCAACATCTACTACAAGGGGAAAGAAATCCAGGTTCTCAGACGGTTTTGGATTCATAACCGCAGTAACAAGAACACCATTGTCACCATGCTTAACTAAAACTGAATTGGCCTGTTTGGCCACCTTACCAGTGGAAAACACCAATTTTTTTCCACCGATCTCAACCTCACAACTTTTTTCCATTTATTTTCAACTACTCCTCTGGACTGTTAATCTCAACTGTCCTATATATATTTATTTCCTTAAACCTAATTCTTTTATTATTTTCTTGTATCTTGAAATATCGTTATCTTTTAAATATCCAAGGAGCCTTTTTCTTCTTCCAACCATCATGACAAGACCCCTCCTTGAATGATTGTCCTTCTTATTTTCCTTCAAATGATCATTAAGTCTATTAATTTGCTTAGTTAATATAGCTATCTGAACTTCGGAGGAACCCGTATCATTCTCATGGATTTTAAATTTATTAATAACCTCTTTTTTTTCTTCTTTTACTAAAGTCAACTTTTTCACCTCCTAAAAACGCTCGCACTATAATTTACCATAACTATATACTAATTACAATTTATCCAATTTGAGGACAATAAATGCATCTTAACATTACCATCCAACATGGTAGAAAATTAGTCACAAGGAACTATGATAATAAATAGTCTTATAAAAATCAATTAAATATAGCTTTATTTTTTGCTCCTGCTTTCTTCTTATCAAAATAAATTTTTGCGTTTTTAAGATCTTTTTTCATTTGATTTACCAGCTTGTCACTGCTTTCAAACCTTATCTCGCCTCTTAACTTTTTTAAAAAAGTAATTCTTATTTTTTCGCCATAAATGTTTCTTTTAAAATCTAATAAAAAGACTTCAATCCACCTTTTGTTATCCTTAAAAGTAGGGTTACTTCCAATATTGATTAAAGCATCGTGCAATTTCCTCCTACTTTTACCAACAATAACTCTTCCCAGGTAAACTCCGTCACCCGGGGTTACGTTAAACTCGCATATATTTATATTAGCAGTAGGGAAGCCAAGCTTTTTACCTCTACCGGACCCCCTGATGACTTCTCCCTCAACCTGGGGACTCCTTCCAAGCAATCTAGCTACTTTATTTATCTCTCCGATAGAATAATACTTTCTTATGCCAGTGCTTGAAGCAACTTCGTTTCCTACTTTGAGCAAAGACACGACATTTATATTTACATCATAAGATTTAAAGAATTTTTTCAAAAAAAGAATATTGCCGCTTGCTTCATACCCGAAACGGAAACCGCTCCCAACAAAAATTTCCTTTACATTAATTTCATCAAGCAGTATATCCCTGCAAAAACTTTCAGGCGACAAAGCTAAAAAATCCTCGTTTATGCTTGCTGTTATTATGTAATCAACTCCCAGTTCTGCAATTAACCTTATTTTCTCTTCATAAGAAACAATAAGCTTTTTATGTATAGCTCTTCTTATTACATTTATCGGCGGTTTATCAAATGTAAGGACTGCGCTTTCTCCATTTATTTCTTTCGACCTTTTGATACAGGCCTTGATTATGCTTCTGTGACCCAGATGTACCCCATCAAAAAAACCTATCACGAGTACCACCTTTTTATTTCTAAAATAACCCTTTCTAATCTTTTGTAGCTCCAGCAGCTCTGCCAAATTCCCTCCATTATTAGCTATTATCTTAACAATTTAATAAAATCAATCCTTTTTAATTTTTTATCAACATCATCGCTATCTAAAAAATTACCATACTTTTCGTTAGCTTTAAATCATCATCGGCCAGGTCCCTTAAAATATCCTTACTTAAAATCTTATGTATGGCAAGCAGGTTTTTATCGCCGTCCCTTACTTTCAAAAGACACCCGGGCTTGAATAAATCATAATCTATTGTCCTCGTCCTATCTATCATATTCCCCTTTATAGGAGCCCCGTTCTTAATCCTTGGCTTAAATTCATCTATTACCTGGACTTCTCCGCTTTTATCAAGCAGTTTCTCTAAGGATATGATAAAAGTATTTAACTCCTGATTTCTCCCCTGAAAATTTTCCTTAACAAAACTTTCAATATCGATACTATCTTCCAGTTTGTAATCACCAATACTCGTCCTCCTCAGCTTACTAACAGAAGCACCTACGCCAAGCATATTCCCAATGTCATAAGCTAGTGACCTTATATATGTTCCCGAGCTACAATTAACCTTTATGGTAATAAGGTCCCCTCTAAATGAAACAAGCTCAATATTATAAATGTTCACCAGCTTTGGTTTTAAACTTAAAAAATTCCCTTTTCTTGCATATTTATAAGATGGTTTACCTTTATATTTAATAGATGAATATGCAGGCGGCACCTGGCTGATGGTTCCCTTAAATTTATCCAGCGCAGATAATACCTTTTTGGAATCAATTTTTTCAACTCTTTTTTCAGCAATAACCTTACCGCTCATATCAAGGGTATCCGTAACCAAACCTAATTTTATATCAGTTACGTATTCTTTTCTTAATGTCAAGAAATAATCAAATAACCTGGTGGCTTTATTTATTAGAACTATAAGAACGCCTTCCGCATCCGGGTCAAGAGTACCTGCATGTCCGATTCTGTTTAAAAAAAAACTTTCTTTATTTTCCTTATTACTCCGTAAGAAGTTTCCCCTGGAAGTTTATTTATAAGCAAAATACCATTGAAGTCTTTAAAAAAGTATGACTTTTCATTAACATTCATTTTCTTATAGCACATTCTACTGATTTTTTTAAATTGTTAATTACAACCCCCAGCCGCCCCTTATCTGCGTAGCCGGAAGCTTTCCTATGTCCTCCTCCGCCAAATTTATTTGCCACCTCGAACAAATTGATGCTGTCATCGGATGTTCGCAGGCTAATCTTGAATTTCCTTTTTTCTACCTGCTTTATCAAAGCCGCAACTCTGACTTTTCCAGCACTTCTTAATAAATCTATAAGCCCATCCTGCGTAGATAAAGGAAGATTCAACTTTTTGAAATCTTTATTAAGGACATACGAGTATATCAAACCGGAAGACTCCACGTACCCGGCCCTTTCAAGAACGAGCTTTATTAGTTTAAACCTTTCAATGGGCTCGCTCTCATATATATATTTATGAATCTTCGAAATGTCCAGGTCAAATTTAAGAAGCCCACTCACCACTCTGTGAACATTATAATTCGTGTTGCTATACTGGAATTTTCCTGTATCGGTCAATATGCCTACATAAATACCCAGGGCTATATTACTGTTCATTATCTCGCTGTAGAAACCGGATATAAAATCATATAAAATCTCAGCAGTTGCCGACTTTTTCGCATCTATAATATTTATATCTCCGAAGTTGCTGTTATTAGTGTGGTGATCTATATTCACTATAAGCTTTGAGCTTCCTTTTATTTCATTAAAGTCGATATCCATTCTGTGTTCATCAGCGCAATCAAGACAGAAACAAACATACTTTTTCCCTTTACCTTTTGTAAACTCCAGGTCATTTTTAATTTTATTATAATCAGGTAAAAAACTATACTGGTAGGGAAGTTCACTTTTACATACCGGAATTGCATTTTTTTTAAGTAATAATAACAACTGATAAAGTGCCGACTGGGAACCGAGCGCGTCACCATCGGGGTTTGCATGGGATATGACCAGGAAATCATCATTATCATTTA
>CAYVWW010000012.1:0-9472 GCA_964455605.1 uncultured Actinomycetota bacterium
TCTTCGAAGTTGAGAACAGGCCTGTAATCATAGGTGGAAGGTACGGACTGAGCTCTAAAGATACTACGCCTGGGCAGATAAAAGCCGTATTTGACAATCTGAAGTCTGATAATCCCAGGAATGGTTTTACTGTTGGTATAACTGATGATGTTACCCATACTTCTCTCGAGGTAAAGGAGGAAATCGAGACTTCGCCCGAGGGTACGATAAGATGTAAATTCTGGGGTCTGGGCGGCGATGGTACCGTTGGAGCCAATAAGAATGCAATAAAAATAATAGGTGATAAAACTGATATGTATGCCCAGGGTTATTTCGCATATGACTCAAGGAAATCCGGCGGTCTTACCATATCGCACCTGAGGTTCGGGAAATACCCGATAAAGTCTACATATCTGCTGATTAATTCAGATTATATAGCGTGCCATCAACAGTCTTATGTAGATCAGTACGACTTGCTTAAAGGATTGAAAAAAGGAGGCGTATTCGTTTTAAGTTGCCAGTGGAAGGAAGAGGAACTTGATGAAAAAATACCGGCAAATATTAAAAGGTACATTTATGAAAACAATATTGACTTTTATATTATTGATGCCGTAAGTATCGCAGCTGAGATAGGGCTGGGAGGAAGAATAAATATGATTATGCAGGCTGCCTTTTTCAAACTTGCAAAAGTTATACCTATCAATGATGCAGTAAAGTATATGAAAGAAGCAATTGAAAAAACTTACGGCAAAAAAGGTGAAAAAATCGTTAGCATGAATTACAAGGCAGTAGACGAAGGAATAAAAGGTTTGAAGAAAGTTAAAATACCCGATAGCTGGAAAGATGCCATAGAAGAAAGTACCATCAAGGAAGCCCAGGAGCCGGATTTCATAAAGAATATGCTGAGGGTAATGAACAGGCAGGAAGGTGACAGTATACCGGTTAGCGCATTTGCAGGTGTCGAGGATGGGACGTTTCCGCAGGGTACTACTGCATACGAGAAGAGGGGAAGCGCGATAGATGTACCGGAATGGCAGGACGATAATTGCATACAGTGCAATGAATGCGCCTTCGTATGTCCACATGCAGCAATAAGGCCCGTGCTTCTTACTGATAAAGAGCTAAAGAAAGCTCCGGAAGGTTTTAAAATGATAAAGGCCAAGGGAAAGGGCATGGAAGATTTGTCTTACAGGATCCAGGTAAGCCCTCTTGACTGTACCGGTTGCGGAAGCTGCGTAGAGGTATGTCCTGCAAGGCAAAAAGCGCTTGTTATGAAGCGGCTGGATACGCAGATGAAAGAAGCTAAAAACTGGGAATTTGCTTCAAAAATTCCTGTTAAAGAAAGCGTTGCAACTACTGATACAGTTAAAAGCAGCCAGTTTAGAAAACCGCTGCTGGAGTTTTCAGGCGCATGTGCTGGATGCGGAGAAACTCCTTATGCAAAACTTGTCACTCAATTATTTGGTGACAGGATGCTTATAGCGAATGCTACCGGATGCTCATCTATATGGGGAGGATCTGCACCTTCGACTCCATATACGGTAAACGAAAAAGGGAAAGGTCCGGCATGGGCAAATTCCCTGTTTGAAGATAATGCAGAATATGGATTTGGAATGGCGCTATCGATAAAGAATATGAGAAACAGGATAGAAGGCTACATGAAGCAGCTAAGCAGTATGAAGGTAGCCGCCGGGGTAAAGAATGCTGCGCTCGAATGGATAAAGGGAAAAGAAGATGTTGAGGCAAATGCGCAGTCTACCGAGGAAATATTGAAGTTGTTTAAAAAAGATCTTGGTAGCAAAAAAGCTAATGAACTAAGGGATAAAATACTGGAGCTCAAGGATTATCTTATTAAAAAATCCGTATGGGCATTCGGTGGAGATGGCTGGGCTTATGACATAGACTACGGAGGACTTGATCATGTGCTTGCATCTGGAGAAAATATGAATATTCTTGTTTTTGATACCGAGGTATATTCAAATACCGGAGGCCAGTCTTCCAAGGCGACTCCGATGGGGGCTGTTGCAAAATTTGCTGCTTCTGGCAAAAAAATGAAAAAGAAAAACCTTGGGCTCATGGCTATGAATTATGAAAATGTATATGTTGCCCAGATAGCAATGGGTGCAAGCATGAAGCAGACACTTAAGGCTTTCCTTGAGGCAGAAAAATTTGATGGACCGTCTCTTATAATTGCTTATAGCCCGTGCATAAACCATGGTATTTATGCAGGTATGAGCTGCAGCCAGTTAAGGGAGAAAGAGGCTGTGGATTCAGGATACTGGCATTTATACAGGTATAATCCCGAACTTGCAAAAAGCGGTGGAAATCCATTCATTCTTGACTCAAGGGAGCCAAAGACATCATTCAGGGATTTCCTTATGGGTGAAGTAAGATATGCTTCTCTTACCAAAACATTCCCGGATATAGCTGAAGAGCTGTTCAAGAAGGCGGAAGAAGATTCCAGGAAAACATATGAGAAGTATAAAAAGATGGCAGAAGCCACATAAGAAATTTAAATTTTGGTAATTTAAATTATTAATTTTTAAAAAATAGTTATAGTTCATTTATCTGGTGATGATTAAAAAAGATATAATAGTCCTTAAGTTCGGCGGTACTTCTGTTGGCAATATTGATAAAATAAAAAGAGTTGCCGACAGGGCCATAAAGTCGAAAAATGAAGGCAAAAGCGTGGTAGTAGTTGTTTCAGCTATGGGTGATACTACCGATGATTTAATAGAGCTTTCAGGAGAAATAACTCAAAAACCGTCAAGACGTGAGATGGATATGCTCGTATCAACAGGCGAGCAGGTTTCGTCTGCGCTTCTTGCACTAGCTATTCAGGAAAAGGGTTACGAGAGTATATCTCTTACTGGTGGACAGGCAGGTATTTTGACAGACCAGTTTTATTCAAATGCCAAGATTTTAAACATTAAAGTAGACAGGATATTAAAAGAGCTTAAAAAGAATAAAATAGTCGCAGTAGCAGGGTTTCAGGGGATTAATCTTGATGGTGATATTACAACACTTGGCAGGGGTGGCTCTGACACTACGGCTGTCGCGCTAGCTTCGGCGCTTAAGGCGAAATATTGTGAGATATATACGGATGTTGATGGAGTTTATTCGACAGACCCTAATACGGTAAAAGAAGCAAGAAAGATCGAATCGCTTTCATATGATGAAATGCTTGAGCTTGCGTCTTATGGTGCAAAAGTTATTCACCTCAGGGCAGTAGAGTTCGCAAGAAAGCATAATGTAGTACTGCATATAAGGTCAAGTTTTAATGATACTGAAGGGACATGGGTTATGGATGATTTTGAAAAAGATACGAGGATGGAAAGGCCGATGGTTACGGGGGTAACCTATGACATAGGGGAGGTCAAGGTTTCAGTCTTCGGCCTGGAGGATAGGCCTGGAATTGCTGCCGATTTATTCGGGAGGCTGGCAGAAAAGAATGTAAATGTCGATTTGATTGTCCAGAATGTTAGCGAGAAGAACCTTGCTGCTATTTCTTTTACGGTAAAAGGTGAGGATATGGCACTGGCAAAAAAGACCATTGATAACATGGAGAATATAAATATCGAAATGGATACCGATATTGCCAAGGTTTCTATCATAGGTGCAGGGATGCAGTCGCATCCGGGCGTAGCAGCAAAGATGTTTGGTTTACTTGCTGAAAAAGATATAAATATCGAAATGATAAGCACCTCTCCGATAAGAATTTCATGTGTTGTAAGAAAGAGCAGGGTAAAAGATGCAGTCAGGGCGCTGCATAGCGGTTTTGGGCTGGAAAAATAGGCAAAATAATATTTTTTGTATTGTATTTATTACTGTGTTGTTTTAATATAACTGTCATTTATCTGTGGTTTTAATCTTTGAATGTTAAGAATTGACTATCGTTACATTTAAAAAATGGTGGGTTTCATATGGTTTCTAAAGAATATAACGTAGCTATAGCTGGAGTAACAGGTGCTGTGGGAAAGGTTTTTCTGTCGATTCTAGAGGAAAGAAATTTTCCAGTAAAAAATCTTATACCCCTTGCTTCTTACAGATCTAAGGGTAGAAAAATATTATTTAAGGGCGAGGAGTTAGAGGTCCGGGAGTTAAGAAATGATTCTTTTAATGACGTGGATATAGCGCTCTTTTCAGCAGGAGCTTCAACCTCGAAAGAGTTTGCAAAATTTGCTGTTGATAGCGGTGCCGTAGTTATAGATAATAGCAGCGCATTCAGGATGGAAGAGGATGTACCACTGGTTGTTCCAGAGATAAACAGGGAGAAAATATTTGAGCATAATGGTATTATTGCAAATCCCAATTGTTCCACTATCGTTCTGGTAGTGGCGCTTAAGCCCATTTATGATATTTCGCCAATAAAAAGAATTATAGTATCAACATACCAGGCTGTTTCAGGTGCGGGCGCTAAGGCTATAGTGGAACTTGAAAACCAGACAAGAGAGATAATATGTGAGGGTAAAAAATATGCGGATAGTAAAGTTTTCCCTGTTCAGATTGCTTTTAATGTAATTCCCCATGTGGATATATTCCTTGATAATGGTTACACAAAAGAAGAAATGAAAATGGTTCACGAAACCCGTAAAATTTTTAACGATAGTAATATAATGATTTCGGCAACCACTGTGAGAGTTCCTGTTTTCACTTCCCATTCAGAAGCAGTTTTTGTTGAAACTAAGGAGAAGATTGAACTTGATAGGGTAATGGACGCACTTGCTAATGGCAGGGGCCTGATTTTAAAGGATGATTTCAGGAATGCGGTATATCCAACCACCCTTGATTCTTCCGGCGGGGATGACATATATGTAGGAAGAGTAAGGGAAGATATATCTGTAGAAAACGGTATCTGTATGTGGGTAGTAGGAGACCAGCTCAGGAAGGGAGCTGCGCTTAACACGATACAAATTGCAGAGGAATTAATAAAGGGTAAATGATTCCGGTTTCCTGAAAGTATAATAAAGTGGCTATCCCTGCTTTTTCTTAAGCATATCGATTTTTTTAATTCTTTCGGCTAGATTTTTCTCAAAACCTACCTCCGATGGGGTATAGTATTTTCTCGCAAGCTCAAGTAGCCTGTCAGGCAGGTGGGTCTGGTCAACTATTGATTCTTTATAATCATGCGCATATTTATAGCCCTTACCGTATCCGGCATCTTTCATTAAACCGGTAGGCGCATTTCTAATGTGATAGGGAACAGGCAGTGATCCAAATTCTTCAATGTCAGATTTAACCTTTTTGTATGTTTTATACAGGGAGTTACTTTTGGGTGCCAGGGCAAGGTATATCACTGCTTCTATAATTGCGAGGTATCCTTCGGGGGGACCGATAAATTCGAAACTATTTTTGGCGGAAATTGCAACCTGGAGGGCAGAAGGGTCTGCAAGTCCAACGTCTTCGGACGCGAACCTCACCAGTCTCCTTATTATGTAAAGCGGGTCCTCTCCGCTTTCAAGCATCCTTATTGCCCAGTAAACAGAACCGTCAGGGTCGCTATCCCTCAAACTTTTATGGAGGGCTGAGATGAGATTAAAATGCTCCTCACCGCTTTTGTCATATAAAAGTGCTTTTTTCTGTATTATATTTTCAATCATGCGGGTATCAATTTTTAATGCCTTGCTACTTTTTTCATTTGAGTAAGCGCTAACTGCAAGTTCAAGTATGTTATAGGCAGCTCTTGAGTCGCCATCCGAGAAGCGGCTTATAAAATTAATGGTGCTATCGTCTATTTTTATATTGAATTTGCCAAAGCCTCTTTTTTCGTCAGCAAGTGCTCTCTGGATTAATTTCTTTATTTCTTCCGGTGATAACCTGTTAAGGATAAAAGTTTTCGTCCGGGAAAGGAGCGCAGGATTTACTTCAAAAGAAGGATTTTCAGTAGTAGCGCCAATTAATATTATAATTCCTTTTTCAACGAAAGGAAGGAACGCATCCTGCTGGGCTTTGTTAAAGCGGTGGATTTCATCTATAAACAATATAGTTCTTATATTATGATCTTTTTTGTTGTACTCTGCTATTTCCATGATTTCTTTTATCTGTTTTATACCAGAGGTCACGGCAGAAAATGATATAAATTTGCTTTTAGTCTTTTCAGCAATTATTCTGGCAAGGGTAGTTTTGCCGGAACCCGGAGGACCCCAGAATATCATTGAATAGGGTCTGTCGTTTTCTATTATTTCCCTCAATATTTTACCTTTTCCTACAAGGTGCTCCTGTCCAACGAATTCGTCGAGATTGTGGGGCCTCATTCTGTCAGCAAGTGGTGCTTCGAAGATTTTACCTTTGGTCTGGCTGGCATTAATTTGTTCAAAAAGGTTCATAACTTTTTAGATTTATTATTTTTATAATTTATAAACGTTTTATGCTTTTTGAGAATTATTTATTTGTATTTATGGAAATTATAGTTAAAAAAGTTTTTTTTATAAAGTAATGGCGATTGACATATTTTTTGATATTCTATTAAATGTTATTTATAGTAAGAAGCTTTCCAGAGAAGGTTTATTTATATTTAAAATACTACAGTGAACAGGAAATGACATCTTATGATTGCAAAAAAGTATAAAGTGCTGGGAATTGGCAATGCTATTGTTGACATTCTCGCCGACGTGGGCGACAGTTTTCTTGAGGAACACAAACTCCAGAAAGGTTCGATGAAAATTATTGATGGATCCGAAGTTAAGAAGCTTCATTCTTGCGTTAAAACTGTAAAGGAAATGTCCGGTGGCTCAGTGGCAAATACTATTGCGGCGCTGTCGCTGCTGGGGAACAAAGTTGCGTTTATAGGCAAGATAGGTAATGATAAACTGGGTAAATCATTTGAGAAGGATTTAAAAAGTCTGGGGGTTAATTATTATACCCTTAATGACGGTGGCATGCCTACGGCATGCTGTATTGTTTTAACCACACCTGACGCCCAGAGAACTATGAATACCTATCTTGGAGTTTCGGGGTTTTTAAAACCGAAAGATATAGATGAAGCAAGTGTTACGCAATCAGAAATACTGTATCTTGAAGGTTATCTTTTTGATAGCAGCGGAGCAAGGGAAGCATTTAAAAAAGCAATAGATATAGCGGTGAAAACAGGGGGCAAGGTTGCCATGAGCCTTTCTGATTCTTTTTGCGTAAAAAGGCATAGAAGTGATTTTATAAACATCGTTAAAAAATATACAGATATACTATTTGCCAATGAAGAAGAAATCTTGGCTTTATTCGGGGTTAAAAATATTGAAGAAGCTATTGGCAATTGTACCGGGATAAAAAATGTAAGCGTGATTACGAGGTCGGAAAAAGGTTCGATAATCATATCAGATGGTAAGGTGAACAGTATAGCTGCTAAAAAAAATAATAATGTAATTGATACTACCGGAGCGGGGGACATTTATGCAGCAGGGTTCCTTCACGGGGTGATAAAAGGAATGGATCCGGCCTCCTGTGGTAAATTAGGCAGCGCAGTTGCCTCCGAAGTATTAAGTCAGTTTGGTGCACGTCTTAATAAGTCTATAATTGAGTCGATAAATAAGAATGTTTTTTAATTTTCTTTAAGATGTTACTGTCTATAAAGGCATAAGGTAGAAAACTATTAGTAGCGAAAGGAAGAAATATGGTCGGAATCAGAAAGGCGGATATCGGCGTATTTGGAGGGTCAGGTTTTTATTCTTTTTTAAAGGAGACAAAACAGTATGATATAGATACTCCATATGGCTCTCCTTCGGATAAAATAGTCATAGGGGAGGTTGGCGGGAAAAGGGTTGCGTTTATGCCACGTCACGGTAGGAAACATACACTGCCTCCACATAAAATAAATTACCGCGCAAATATTTATGCTATGAAAAAATTAGGAGTAAAGCGTATTCTGGGACCAAGTGTTTCGGGGAGCCTTCAGCCGCATATAAAACCCGGTGATTTTGTGGTTTGTGACCAGTTTATTGATAGGACAAAGGGAAGAATTGATACTTTCTACGACGGTCCCAAAACTATTCACATAGCTATGGCAGATCCATATTGTCCGGAATTAAGGAGAATTATTATAGAAAGCGCAAAGGAACTTGAGATTAAATGTCATCCAAAAGGGACGGTTGTGGTTATCCAGGGACCGAGATTCAGCACCAGGGCTGAGAGTAAATGGTATTCGGAACAGGGATGGGAAGTTATAAATATGACACAGTACCCTGAAGCTTATCTTGCGAGAGAACAGGAAATTTGTTATGCGAATATTTCCCTTATAACTGATTATGATGCCGGTCTGGAAGGCCATCCTGAAGTAAAGCCCGTTACGATTGGAGAAATCGTAAAGGTATTTAATGAAAATAATGAGAAAGTAAGAGAGTTACTTTTTAAAGTAATATCAAAAATTCCTGACAGGCGAAACTGCGTATGCTCAAGTGCATTAAAAGGTGCGGCTGTTAATTAAGAAAATTATTTTAAAGTATAAATTTAAAATTAAAAATATTAAAAACGGAGTGAATTGTGAAATTAATTGGAGATGTAAATATTAAAGGGCTGGAAAAACTGAAGAGCGGCAAAGTAAGGGAGATGTTTTCGTTTGATAACAGTATCCTGATAGTGACCACTGATAGAATCTCGGCTTTCGATTTTATCTTGCCTTCCTTAATCCCTTATAAGGGTATAGTTCTAAATAAGATATCAATTTTCTGGTTTAATCATTTAAAAGAAATTATAGATAATCACCTGATCGAAACCGACTTTAAAGCTTTTCCAAAGTTTTTGAGAAAGAATAAGAATGTCCTGGAAGACAGGGCCGTTATAGTAAAAAAAGTCAGGGTTTTCCCCATAGAGTGTGTTGTCCGCGGGTATATAACTGGTTCCGGATGGGAGGAATATAAAAAAACAGGCAAAATTGGAGACCTAAAACTTCCACCTAAGTTAGTCAAGTGCGACCGTTTGCCTGAAGCCATATTCACGCCTACAACCAAGGAGGTATCGGGCCATGACATGGCTATTACGATAAATAAAGCTAAGAGGATATTTGGAACGGAAACAGTAAATTTTCTAAGAGAGAAAAGCATGGAGCTTTACCTTAAGTCTTCCGAGTATGCTATGAGGAAAGGTATAATAATTGCGGATACTAAATTCGAATTCGGGGCAACTGATGACGGTATCATACTTGTAGATGAAGCTCTAACTCCTGACTCATCAAGATTCTGGCCGCTGGATGAATATAAGCCGGGGCAGGATCAAAAAAGCTTTGATAAGCAGTATGTAAGAGACTATCTTTTAAGTACCGACTGGGATAGAAATTCCTCGCCACCTTTTCTGCCGGAAGATGTTATAAAAAAGACATCTGAAAAATATATCGACGCTTATGAAAAGTTAACAGGATCAAAGTTCAAAGTATAACCGTCAGACCGCCTCTTTATCGAGAATGTCTTTTTGTTTAAATCGCTACTTGCATGAGCTAAAGTAAACTTTGCCCTGGATAATTTCGACCTCTTTTGAGGAAAACCAGAACTTTCCTTCCACAACTGGA
>CAYVWW010000012.1:9482-14950 GCA_964455605.1 uncultured Actinomycetota bacterium
AGGTGCCCTTATTGGTTATATCGTTTATCAATACATCTACTGTAGCACTTTCACCAGGTTCCAGATTGTCCGGGAGGGAAGTCCTTGTAGTTTGGTCGTAGTCAGAATATTCAACGTCCTGCCCGTAGTAATGGTAACCAATTCTTACCATGTTCTGACCGGTGCTTCTCCAGGTAAAGTCAGAATTGTTTGTAATCTCAATTTGTATATAATTATCACTATCGGTGCAAAGGAATGAAGGTATATAACCTTTTATTTCTGCAGCAACTTTGGCAGTATCATAATCAACTGCTTCGACTGCTTCTTCCAATTCTTTAATTTCGTCATCGGATATAGTACCTTCTTCCTGCGCTCCATCAGCAGACTCGACATCGATTTTATTAACATCTTCAGGGCTACAGGAAACAAGAATAAGAATGAGCAGTGTCAAAATAATGATTGTAGCTAACAGTTTAGTTTTGGATTTCATGGAATTCATATTATATTTTCTCCGCTTTTAAATATTATAAGACAATCTATTGATAAATCATTATAATTTAATTTTTTTATTTTTTGAATAAAAGAAACAAAATATATATAATGTTAAATGGTTATTTTTACAACAAAAAACGAAGAGGTCATTATGACATCATTGGAGATAGTTGGTCTTATTGCGATAATATTGATTTCCGTCTTTTCTTTGATCGGAATAATTATTGCCGTTCCCTTATTCAGGCTGGTTAATAAAACAAGGCTTATGGTTGATAGATTAGAAGAAAATTTGATTCCCATAATAGAGAAACTTGATGATACCGTTACTAATTTAAATACTGAAGTAAGTTCAATTACTGACCTTACGCAGAGCGTAAGCTCCATAGTAGAGCAGCTGGAAAAGATTATAAGACTTGCGCGGGTTATCGTAACCAGTCCAATAATTAAGATAATAAGCACATCAGCAGGTCTGATAAATAGTTTATTAAAAACTGATGTGGGAAATGAAAGCAAGGAGGGTAAGTAATGAGTAAAGAAAATGACGATCGAAATGGAGGAAATTCTTTTTCTGGGATATTAACATCGCTTCTGGTAGGTTTGTCTGCCGGTTTTTTACTGGGCGTCTTATTTGCACCGAAAGCAGGGGTTGAGACAAGAAAAGAAATAAAGGAAAGAAGTGAAGAGTTTATAAATAAGACAAAAGAAGAGATGGATAAAGCTAAGGGGAAAACGAAGGAGTATATAGACAAAAGTAAGGTTAAAATTGCTGAGGCTAAAAGCAGGGGAGAAGAATTTGCTGAGAAAGGTAAAGGAAAAATTTCCAGTGTATCCAGAAATATAAGCGTTAAGGCAAAAAAAGCCGGGGATAAAATAAAGAAAGCAGTCAAGAAGGGTAAGGAAAAAGCAAGGAAAATAGAGGAAGACCTGTCGTAGTTAAGGAATGTAGAGTATTGATTGAAGATAGACTTACTAAAAAAATTTTAAATATATTGCTTGTTAATGGTGCTGATTTTTCTGAAGTTTTTGTCCAGAGAAGGGATTTTAACAATTTAAGGCTGGAAGACGGCAAGATTGAGAATTCTACCAGTGGTTACGAGCTGGGTTGTGGTTTAAGGATATGGATTGGCGATAGCACTTTTTATGCCTTTGTAGATTCACTTGAGGAAGATAAACTCATAAACGCAGCCAGGGTTTTAAGTTCTGCCCGGAATGGAACAAGCTCACTTAAGGTTCTGGATTTAACTGAATCTAATAGTAGTTACAAATCGAAGATAAAAAAATATCCACGTAGTATTTCCCCTGATAAAAAGAAAGATATGCTGGAACTTGTTGATAAGACATCGAGGAACTATAACACTAAAATAATTCAGGTTACTTCTGTCCTTTCCGATGTTGAGGAGGAAATCTTTATAGCCAATTCATATGGTGCTTTTTCATCTGATAAAGTGCTGAAGACATTTTTAGCAGTAAATTCGGTAGCAAGGAAAGGGAACAATGCGGCATCCGGCTATAAGTCGATTGCGCAGACAGGAGGATATGAAATATTTGATTTGAAAAGTCCGGAAAACCTTTCAAGGAATGCATCTGAAATTGCCGTAAATATGCTCGAGGCAGTTAATGCTCCTACAGGGGAAATTCCTGTGGTAATAGGGCCGGCTTTTGGAGGGGTTATCTTCCATGAGGCTTGCGGCCATGGCCTGGAAGCTGATGCGGTAATGAAGGATGCTTCGGTTTTTAAGGGTATGATGGGCAAAAAAATTGCAAGTGAAGCGGTAACTGCAGTGGATGACTCGACAATGAGTTATCACTGGGGCTCTTATAGGTTTGATGGCGAAGGCTTTCCATCCCACAAGACTATGCTGATAAAAGATGGTGTCCTTGAAAGTTATATGTATGACCTCAGGACTTCTAAAAAAATGAAAGCCGGGCAAACAGGTAATGGAAGAAGGCAGTCATTCAGGCATGTACCTATACCAAGAATGAGCAATACATATATTGATAATGGACGCGATGATCCTGATTCTATATTAAAATCTGTAAGCAAAGGCATATATGCCAAGGAATTTGCAGGTGGACAGGTTGATCCTGCAACAGGGGATTTCGTGTTTGGAATTAGCGAAGGTTATATGATAGAAAACGGAAAACTTGGCTCTCCTATAAAGGGAGCTACTTTGATAGGTAATGGGCTGGAAATTTTAAAGAGAATAGAAGCGGTAGGGAATAACCTGGATTTTGCGCCCGGTTTTTGTGGCAAAGGCGGGCAGTCGATTTCAAATGAGGTAGGTCAGCCTACAATAAAGGTTAGCAAAATAACTGTAGGAGGCGTAAGAGACAGAGATGCAGAATAATGGACAGTATAAAAAGGGGGAAGGGAAGCTGATAAATATCTGTAAGGATACCGCCTTGAAAATAAAAAAATATAATGTCGATGAGTTTGAGATTTTTACAGCGAATTCCATAGAAAACGAAATAGAGATTTTTAAAAGTAAAATAGAAACACTGTCATTTTCAGACTCGATTGGCATAGGCATAAGAATCTTTAAGGATAAATCGGTTGGATATTCATATACTACGGTACTCGAAAGCGAGAGCATAGAAGATTGCATTGAGAAGGCAGTATTGAATAGTAAAATTACAGGGAGGGAAGAGTATAATTATCTTCCACGGGAAGAGGAAGCCGGCTATAAAGGCGAAGTTGTAGACAGCAGATTGTTATTCAGTGAAAAATTGATTGATTACAGGATAGAAGATAAGATTGCTATGGCAATGGAGCTCGAGAAGTTAACAAGGAGCAGCGATAAAAGGATTACCGATATAGAAAATGTTGGGTATCAGGATAGCATATATGAAACAGCGATTTTGAACTCATCTGGATTCTGCGGAAGTTACAAAAAGACCACCTGTATGGTTTATGTAAATGTAATTTCGAAAGAAGGTACTGATACTTCCACGGGTGATTTTTTTGGATGTGGACGGTCACCTGGAGATATTGACCTTCAATATGTTGCAAATAAAGCAGCCGATAGGTCGGTATCTCTTCTGGGAGGGGAGAAAATAAAATCAGATAGAGTAAATCTTCTTCTGGACCCTTCGGTTTCTGCACAATTTTTAAGCATAATAGCTGATGGTATTATGGCAGATTCTGTTCAAAAAAAGAAATCAGTTTATGAAGGGAAAGTTGGTCAGAAAATATTCTCAGCTGATGTAGATATATTTGATAACGGGACACTGGAGAAAGGACTCTCATCCAGGCCATTTGACGGAGAGGGTGTTGCCAAGGGAAAGACCCGTGTATTCAATAAGGGCTATCTTGAAACTTATCTTTATAACACTATTACAGCAAGAAAGGACAATACTTTATCTACTGGAAATGCGGTAAGGTCTTCATACCGCTCAACTCCGGTAGTGGGAATTTCAAACTTCTATATTAAACCATCGGGAATTAGTTTTAGAGAACTGATGGGAGATATAGATGAGGGCTTTTACGTAATAGATACAATAGGTATGCATTCAGGGGTTGATAATATCTCAGGTCAGATTAGCGTGGGAGCAAAGGGTTTATGGATAAAAAATGGCAGGCCTGAAAAACCCGTTAAGGAAGTGACAATAGCCACTGATATTTTGAGCTTTTGTAAAAGCATAGATAAAGTTGGAAGTGACCTCGCATTTTTTCCACTGGGCGGATATATAGGAAGCCCTTCGTTAATTGTCAGGGATATAACTATAAGTGGGAAGTAGTTTCAGATTTCGAGTAATTAACCGGCAATGATGAACTTAACATAACCAACTGTCTGGCATATCGTGGTTACTATTATTCCTGCAATCAGTACGCCGATGAATATGTGAAGCAGGGCTCTTTTAGGAGGTATGCCAAAAACAAATGCAATCAAAGCTCCGGTCACCCCGCCTGTAACAGGGAGTGGAATGCCAACAAATGCAACAAGCGCACAACCTTCATATTTCTCAAATCTTCTGGAATGTTTCCTGCGGGTATAGTTAAATAGCCAGTTAAAAAATCTATCGGCAAGTTTAAACCTGTTCATTAAAAATTTTGATACAGGGTCAAGAACCCATAGTATAGCTATCGGAGGAATCATATTTCCTGCTACGGATATTATAAAAGTTTCAAAAATATTCATTCCGTATTTTAAGAGCGCGATAGGAATTGATGCACGGAGTTCGCCTATAGGTGTCATTGCTGTTAGGAAAGTTGCTACTCTTGGTGATATAAATTCGAGGAAGTCTGAAAAATTCATACTTTTTTTATTTTTGGATATTTTATGCTATATTTTAAAAATTAATTATAAATGTTAAAAATAATTTAAATCATTATATAGTTTGGAAATAATACAGTCAATCATTTTAGGCCTGATTCAGGGAGCTACAGAATTTTTACCTGTAAGCAGCTCCGGTCATCTGGTTATATTCCCATATTTTTTTGGCTGGGATAGTCCTGGACTTCCTTTTATAGTTATGGTTCATTTTGCAACGCTGGTTTCAGTCGTAACTGTTTTTTACAGAGATATTTGCAAAATTCTAAAAGCGGTTTTTCTTGGTATTTTTACAAAGGCAAAAAGGGAATCAGACGATTTTAAGATGGGGATATTTCTGGTCGTTGCAAGCATACCTGCTGCAGTTATAGGATTCTTACTGGACGATTATTTCGAAAGCCTGTTTGCAAAACCAATTGCTGCAGGAGGGTTCCTTCTGGTTACAGCATTTATTTTGTGGCTTGGAGAGTTCAGGGGAAAGCGTGTAGAAATAAGTAATGGACGGGTTGTTTTTAATTTTGCAGTGGCGATAGTAACAGGTATAGGTCAGGCACTGGCAATATTGCCAGGGGTTTCAAGATCGGGTACGACTATTTCTTTCGCGCGGTTTTTTGGGATAAAAAGAGATGAAGCAGTAAGGTTTTCATTTCTGCTTTCGGTCCCTATTATTTTTGGGTCATTCATATTTGAGTTATACCATTCCCTGGGAACTACTTACGGGGGCGG
>CAYVWW010000013.1:0-14920 GCA_964455605.1 uncultured Actinomycetota bacterium
GCTGCCAGCGATTCGCGGCCATCGTCGAGAACGGCGTGGTCAAGAAGCTGGCGGGCGCTTATCGGCGCGGAAATGATTTTCGGAGCTACAGGGCTTGTAGGTGGACTCGGCTGGTATATTTATAAAAAAAGGTATTTTTTGGAAATAACCGATGTTTTTGCGGGGCTTCTTGTAATAGTAATTATCGGAGTTATCGTAGAGGAACTGATAATGAAACAGATTGAAAAGAGGACCATAATAAAATGGGGAGTTACTGTTTGAAATGGATAAAGTCCTGGACGTAGAGGGTTTAAATAAAAGTTACAGAATGGATAAAAAGAATATCCATGTATTAAATAATATATCCTTATCGCTTGAGAAAGGGGATTTTTTAACCATACTGGGTCCTTCTGGGTGTGGTAAGTCGACTCTTATAAGATGTATCTGTTGTTTTGAAAAAATTGACAGTGGTGTGGTTAAGGTAGATGGAGTACCTGTAAATAAACCCGGTCCTGACAGATTGATGGTTTTTCAGGAATTCAACCAGCTCTTTCACTGGAAAACTGTCTGGGAGAATATCATATACCCGCTTAATATAAACCACAGGAATAAAACAAAAAAGGAAAAAGAAGAGGTAGCCAGCAGGTTCCTGGAAATGGTTAATTTAAAGGATTTTAGAAATGCTTATCCGAAGCAACTTTCAGGAGGAATGTGCCAGAGGGTTGCGATTGCAAGAGCTCTCGCAATAGGGCCTAAAATACTGCTGATGGATGAACCGTTCGGGGCGCTGGATGCCCAGACAAGAAGTATCCTGCAAAAGGAGCTGATGGATATCTGGAGTAAGACAGATGTAACTATTATATTTATTACCCATAATATTCAGGAGTCTATCCTGCTCGGGAATAAAATAATGGTGCTTTCGCGGATTCCTGCGTCTATAAAGGTATTTATAGATAACACCATACCGTTTCCAAGAATGCCGGAAACTCCTGAGTTCATGGGTTTATGGAAAAAGCTTTATTCAGCGCTGGATGTTGAAAGGTTTTAATAAGATTTATTATATTATTAAATATATAAAATTAAATAAAATATTATTAAGGATGGTCGGGGAAATATAAATGTGTGATATAAGTATTATTGTTCCTGTTTATAATTCGGAAAAGACGATAGGTGAAGTTGCCAGGCAGATTAGGGAAACGCTGGGCGATAATATTGAGTTCGAGCTGATACTTGTAAATGATGGAAGTGTCGATTCCAGCTGTGAGAAATGCAGGGAGCTTACAGAGTCAAATGATTTTATAAAATTTATAAACCTTTCCAAAAATTTTGGCCAGCATAATGCAGTGCTTGCAGGGCTCAGGTTTACCAGAGGGGAATTAATAGTAGTCATAGATGATGATCTTCAGACTCCCCCTGATGAAATATGGAAGTTAATAAATAAAATAAGGGAAGGGTATGATGTAGTTTATGCAAATTACATATATAAAAAGCACGGTCTGTTAAGGAATATGGGAACCAGTATTAATGATTTAATGGAAAGAATTTTGCTTAAAAAACCGGAGGGTATAAAAACTTCAAGCTATTTTATAATAAGGGGATATATAGCAAAAGAGATTGTTAAATACGAAGGGCCGTACCCATATTTAGCAGGGCTAATCTTAAGGATTACGGATAATATAGGGATCGTTAATGTTAAACATAAGGAAAGGCCATACGGAAAATCAAATTATAGCTTTATAAAGCTATTGAGATTATGGGTTAATGGATTTACCAATTTTTCCGTAAAACCACTGAGAATAGCATTATTTACCGGTATATTCCTGGCATTTGCAGGGTTTGTATTATCTATTTTTTTAATAATAAGAAAATTTTTAGCTCCAGAGATAGCAATTGGATGGACTTCAATTATTGTAGCAGTATTTATATTTTCAGGAATTCAGTTAATCTCAGTGGGTTTAATTGGAGAATATGTGGGAAGGAGCTTTCTATCTCTTAACAGGCAGCCACAGTATGTTGTTAAAGAAAAATATAATGTAGATGATAAAAAAGTAATCATAAATAGCAGAGATTAGCCGGCCGAAAATTTTAGAGTTTAATATAATTTTTAGCTTTCTATAAAAGATTATAATCAAATAAGCTGCAATTATGATATCAACCAAAAATGACAGTTTGAAACCAGGGAATGCCGACAAAAAATTATCAATCTTTTTTTCAAAGCCGGTTTATATTTTTATCATTTCCATAATTATAAATTCGCTTTTATTTACCTTATTTTTTTGTTTTATTACACCACGGTTCCGCACCAATGATGATATTGCAATGATGGAACTTGCATCTGGAAGGGTAACCGGTCAGCCCGGTGAATACCTCGTTTATATTAATATTGTTGTAGGTAAGCTGCTTTCAATGTTATATCTTGGGTTTCCTGAAATAAACTGGTACCCGGTACTTTTTTATTTTATTCATTTCATATCAATGACAGTAATATTTTATTGTCTTCTTTTAAAGAAAAAAAATATTTATGCTGTATCAATTTATCTTTTATTGTTTGCTTTTCTGGAAATGTACCTGCTGGCAAATATACATTTTACAACAACGGCCTTTATTGTGGGGCTTGCCGGTATGGTCCTGTTTTTTACGTATATTGATACGAAAGGGGTAAAGCTCTACATTGCAATAGCAGGCAGTACCTTACTGGTGGTTGCCTCATGCCTTTTAAGAAAAGACGTATTTTATCTGGTAGTTGGATTGTCTGCAGGGATATTATTATTAAAGTTTTTAGAAGGGAAATCCTGGAAAATACCGGTAATGTTGTTAGTCGCTTTGCTTTTATTCGGGTTGCTTAATTTAGTTAATGATTATTATTACCAGAAGGATGAAGAATGGGGGTTTTACCAGGAATATAATGAATATATCGGAAGAATTCTTGGCTATCCTAATTTCAGATATAATGAAGAAACCAGAAATGTATATGAGATTATCGGCTGGAGCGAGAATGATGTCAGAATGTTAAAGAACTGGTTTTTTTGTGACCTTGAGCTCTATTCTATGGAAAAACTTGATTATGCTGTTTCAAATATCAGGGTAAACAGGGGCATAAAGGATACATTTGCTACCCTTGAGGGGGCGTTTAATGGCCTGGATAGAAGAGTTAAGTGGTTTACCGGCTTTTTCCTTGCTGCTGCCATTTTGCTATCCGATAGGAAGAAAAATAAATATATTTTTTTAACGATGTTCATCTCCCTTTTGATATTAATTTATTTTTCTTACAGGGGGAGAATGACTGATTGGGTTTTTTCCCCGATATTAATTTTTAATGCTGTTACTGCTGCATTTTTTATTAGTGATAGTGGCACGGGAAGAAGTTTAGAAATATCAAATAAGGTTATTTTGAAATTAGGCGTGTTTTTGATATGCTTGGTTCTTTCCACGCTTGTATTTATATCAGTATCTAAATCCAGCGAAATAAATGAGGTGAATCAACAGCAGCTGGACCTTGCGATAGAAAAATTAAATGAAGAAGACAGGATATATGTAAGCTGGGGAGCAACAGGTCTGCATGATAAGGTTATCTTTTTTTTTACTGATGAGTTCAGGGATTATCCTGAAATAATACAACTCGGCTGGAGGGTTCATACCCCCTACTACAAAAGGACCCTGGAGGAGCATTCAATTGATAACATATACACGGCAATTATTGAAAGAGATAATATTTTTATTATTTGTGGGGCTGGAGGAGCTAATATATTCAGAACATTTATGTCGGAGCATTATGATAAAAATGTATCTGCTTCTCTTATTCATGAATTAGAAGGCTTCCGGGTAAATGTTTATAAATTTGAAGCAGAAAATGATATTGATTGAATAGTTCTTAATTAAAGATTTTTAAAAAGTGATGGATGAGAAGGTAAACGTGGTAGAAAAAACTTTTAAAGAAAGCAAGCTAAATATATTGTTTGTACTTTTGGCTTTTGCTTTATTTGTTACTTCTTTAATGCTAAGGGGTTTTTTAGATGTTGAAAAATATTATTATCCAGTTTTTTTCATTGCCTTAATCTTTTTCTTAGCAGGATATTTTGAGTCTGGATATAAAATACATATGTGGTTTTCAATTTTTTTAATATTGCCGGTTATCATTTTAATCATTACCGATGAAAGTTCGCAGTTGCAGTCTTTCGGGATTTATGCTTATATTTTTCTTGGCATGGGGGCTGCAGGCTTTATTTTAGATTGTATAAGGGGAAAAGCTAAGAAAAAAATAAATCATTTTAAAATTTATAGGCTAATTTTATTAATTATTTTAATTGGGATATTGATATCACCGTTTGTTTTATACAGGAGATATCTGCCATATCTGCCAGGTATTATTAAAAATGCAGGGTATTATTTAGGGGTGGATAGTATAGGAATTGATGGCGCAGAGATACCAGAGAATATTATAATTAATGTTAAATACCCTGAAAAAGGTGTCTTTCATACAGGGATGGCCAGAGTTTCGGGATGGGCAATTGAAGCCAATTCGCAGGACGATTCAGGTATAGATAAAATTGATATTTTTATTGATGGCAAACCCGGTATAGGGAAACATCTGGATTTAGATTATGTTACTATTAGTAAAGAAGATTCACCTGCTTATGAGCTGGTGAATAACTTTTACAATAAGTGCTACGGCAGTTATCCTGATAAAGATATCCTTGACTACTGGGTTGCCGAACTGGAGTCAGGCAGCGTCTCTATTGATGATATGGCTGAACATTTCATTTTAGATGAAGATTCAAAAAATAAGAATTTAAGTGATAAAGAATATGTAAATTTATTATATCGTGCACTGCTAAACAGGGAAGCTGATGAAAATGGCATGAGATACTGGATAAATAGATTGAATGAGGAGAGTAACAGGGATGTTATATTACATGATTTCCTTGATTCGTTTGAATACAGGGGGTTACGGAGGGAATTCTATATTAAAATGGCTGAGTACCTTGATATTTCTATCACGGGGATAAATCTGAAAAACGAGAATGTTGCCGAAAGCTATGGTGAACAGTTTGAAATGAGTGGTTTTAATTTTCTTCTGGACAGCAGGGAATTTGTAAACGGGATGCATCCTTTATATATCTATGCGCATTCTCCAGAATTCGGATGGGATTTTGTGACAGCTGAGATGAATATAAAAAATTAAATTAGAGGTAAATATGAATAAAAAAGTTATCAATAAAAAAATATTCAGGTGTCCAAAATGCGGAAACGAGAATTTGATATTTGAAGAAGACAAACTTAAATGTGGTAAATGTGGCGCTTCTTATAAATTTGATGATAATAAATATTTTTTTGTGGGTGAATTAGACTTCCCCAGTGATTTAATTGATAAGTTTAAATACAAATTTAAAAGATTTAGCCGTTTTTATACTTTTTTGATAAGAGTTATAAGCCCTGTTTTTACGAAAAACCAGCTGGGCAGGTTCGTTAAAAATTATGTTGCCGGGAGGGATGGTATGTTTCTTAATCTTGGCAGTGGCAACAGGGTGCTTTCAACGGAATTAATAAATGTTGATATTCTCCCTTATAAAAATGTTGATATCATTGCAGATATACAGAATCTTCCTGTAGCAGGTGGGAAGATGGATGCTGCTATATGTTCGGCAGTTCTTGAACATATAAAGGACCCGTATCGCGTGGTAAACGAAATTAATAGAGTGCTAAAAGCAGGGGGTCTGGCTTATGTATACATGCCATTCATATGCGGGTTCCATGCAAGCCCGGATGACTATACAAGGTTAACATATGAAGGCATGAAGGTTATGTTCAAGGATTTTGATATAGTGGAACTTGGTGTCGGTGGCGGCCCTACCAGTGGCTTATTATGGATTCTTCAGGAGTGGCTTGCAATTTTACTGTCTTTCGGCTCGAAAAAGCTCCACTTCATATTTTATGTGTTTTTTATGTTGATAACTTTTCCTATTAAATATCTTGATATCATTCTTTCAAAATTCCCTACTGCAAAAAATATTGCCAGTGGGTTTTATATTATTGCAAGGAAAAAGAAAGTTCTTTGATATTATTGTGATTTTAAAAAGTATTAAGAGAGCATAAATTTTATTAATAATTTATGGTTTAATTTAATAGAAAATAGAAGGGGAAAATGAAAAATATATATAACGATAATTTTTTTAAAGGCAATCTGGCATGGAGCATGGTTAAAAGATCCGAAGTAGAAAAATTGGTAAAATATTCAAAAAATAATGAAAATGTGCTGGAGATAGGGTTGGGTAACGGCTTTACGACTGAGCTGCTATCAAACTATTTTAAACAGGTCATTGCTGTTGATATTTCAGAAGATGTGATTGGGTCCGTAAAAAAGAAATTAATAAATAGAAAAAATATTGTTTATATAAGAAGTTCCATTGATGATTTAAATATGGAATACCAGATTTATAATTTTTATCTCGGCCATATTTTAGAACATTTACGATTTCCTACAAGGTCATTATGCAATTTAAGAAAGGTATTGAATGCTGATAGCGTTGGTTATATCTCAGTACCGAACAGTAATTCCATACACAGGCAGATGGGCGTGGTAATGGGTTTGCTGGATAATACGGACATGTTGAATGAGAATGATATAAAGGTTGGGCATAAAAGATTATACACTACAAAAAAGTTAAAGAACCATATCAAGAAAGCGGGATTTGATATATTCAAAATGGGCGGCTGCTTTTTAAAGACGATGACTTACAGCCAGATTGATAAATTTTTCAGCGAAGAACTTATAAAGGGTTTTATAGAAATAGCTGATGGATATCCTGAAATAAGCGGAGATATTTATGCAATTGTTAAAAAAAGCGAATAATTCCTATAAAGGCAAAATTTTAATTCTGGGAGCAGGAGTTTACCAGATTCCTCTGATAGAAAAAGCGAAGGAGATGGGACTTAAAACCATAGTTGTAAGCTGTAAAGGCAATTACCCAGGATTTAAAATAGCAGATAAAAAATACTATATAGATACAACCGACTCAAATAAGGTGCTAGAAATTGCTAAAAAAGAAAAAATCAATGGGGTATGTACGACGGGCACGGATGTCCCTACGGTAACATCGGGCATTATTTCTGATGAATTAAATTTACCTGGCATAACGATGAAGTCCGGGATTTTAAGCACTAATAAGTTGAAAATGAAAGAAAGGTTTAAAAAGTTTGGAGTAAGAACAGCTGATTTTATAAAGGTAGCCAGCGTCAGGGATATTAAAAAGGCAGTAAGTGATTTTAAGCTGCCTGTAGTTTTAAAAGTTGTGGATAGCTCCGGCAGCAGGGGGATATTTATTATCAATGATATTAAAGAGATAGATGACATGGTTGGGAGAGTGTACGCTAAAACGAAAAAAAATTATTTTATTATTGAGGAGTTCCTGGACGGTATAGAATTTGGGGCGCAGGCATTTGTTTATAAAGGTAAAGTTAGTTTTATCCTTCCGCATGGTGATTTTGTTTTTAAATCAAACACAAATGTTCCAATAGGCCATTTTGTACCGGCTAATTTTAAGAAAAGTATTAACAGGGATATATATGTGCAATTAAAAAAAGCAATAAAATCATTAGAATTAAATAATTGCGCAATTAATGCGGACTTCATCTTAAAGGATAATAAAGTATTTGTACTGGAAATTGGCGCTCGGGCGGGGGCTACCTGCCTTCCGGAAACGGTTTCTATTTATTATGGTTTCGATTATTATCAAGCGATTATAAAGATGGCTCTGGGTAAAGATCCTGAGCTTTATTTTAAATTAAAACAGCCGAATGCGAGCATGCTGCTTTTTTCTGGAAAATCCGGGATTATAAAGAATATAATAAACAAAAACCTTCCGGACGATAATATAATAAAAATCAGGTTTGACTATAATACAGGGGATAGGGTTAATAAGTTTAGTGTCGGGTCCGATAGAATAGGACATATCATAGTAAAGGGCAATACTTTAAAGGATTCTTTAGATTTATTAAAAAGAGCCAGAGATAATATTACAATTGAAGTTGAATAATATATTTATATCAAAATCTTGTTTCGTAAGAAACATAATAAGAGAAGGGATCTTAAAAATATGAATCAAATTAACATCCCTTACAATAAACCTTCTATAGTAGGGAAAGAACTGGAGTATATAAAGCAGGCGGTAGAAAGTGGTAAGATTAGCGGTGATGGAATTTTTAGTAAAAAGTGCTCTGAATTGATACAGAAAAGATATGGAATAAAAAAAGTGCTGCTAACGACATCCTGTTCTACTGCCCTGGATATGGCTTCTATCTTAATTGATATTAAACCAGGGGATGAGGTTATTTTACCTTCATATACATTTGTCTCAACGGCAAACTCCTTTTTTATGAGGGGTGCGAAGTTGAGATTTGTTGACATAAGAGAGGATACTTTAAATATTGATGAGGATAAAATTGAAGAAGCCATAACACCGCAAACCAGGACTATAGCGGTTGTCCATTACGCAGGGATATCTTCCGAGATGGATAAGATACTGGAGATTGCCAGGAAAAACAATATATATGTTATTGAAGATGCTGCGCAGGGGATTGAATCCAGTTATAAGGGTAATTACCTCGGGTCTATAGGGGATATTGGTTGCTACAGCTTTCATGAAACAAAGAATGTTATATGTGGTGAGGGCGGGGCAATTCTTATAAACAATGAAAAATTTTTAGAAAGGGCAGAGATTATAAGGGAGAAGGGAACCGACAGGAGCAAATTTTTCAGGGGTGAAGTTGATAAATATACATGGGTGGATATAGGTTCTTCCTATCTGCCATCTGAAATTTTGTCAGCTTTTTTATATGCCCAGCTAGAAAATATTGAAGTAATTATAAATAACAGGAAGAAGTTGTGGAAGTATTATTATGATAATCTTGAAGACATGGAAAGGAAAGGACTTATAAAAAGGCCGGTTATTCCTGCAAGCTGCGAACATAATGGGCATCTTTTCTATGTAATAGTCAGGAATGGTAAAATAAGAGACCATTTGTTGCAATACTTAAAAAACAGGGGGGTACTTGCAATTTTCCATTATCTTCCATTGCATTTATCGCCTATGGGCATGAAAATGGGTTACAGGGAAGGCCAGCTTCCTGTTACAGAAAAGATTTCTTCCCGGCTGGTAAGGTTACCTATTTTTTATGGTCTCAAGAGGAGTGATCAGGATACTGTTCTGGGAATCCTGGAGGATTTTTTTAAAAATGAAATTTAGTGCTAATAATTTAAAGAAGTTATTATGAAGGGGTAAGCTATTTTGGAAGACGATGACATATATAAGTATATTTTGGATAGAAAAATGCCGGAAAAGCACTGGTGGTACAGGGTAAGGAATAGTCTGTTAGATGCGGTATTCAGAAGAATTTTAAAATTTAAGGAAGAAAGCAACAAGAAAATACTAGATGTAGGTAGCGGTTGTGGCCAGACATTTCAAGTATTGCAGAAATTTGGCAAAATTTACAGTGTGGATAGCAATAAATACTACACGGATTACCAGAAGAATCATTATAAGGATGTTATCGTATGGAACTCTGAATTTCCTGACGAAAATTCTTCAAATTATGCATATGATGTTATTTGCATGTTTGATTTTATTGAACATGTAGAAAACCCCGGCAGGATTTTAGAATATTCCTACAAAATATTAAAAAAAGGTGGATTTTTATTAATAACCGTTCCGGCATACCAGTGGATGTGGACCGATTTTGATATCAGGGCAGGGCATTTTAGAAGATATTCAAGAAGTAGCTTGGTTTCCGAAGCCAGGAGGGCAGGTTTTAAGAGTGTATATTCAACTTATTTTATAACCCTTTTATTTGTTTTTGCTGTGATAGTGAGAAAGATTATTGATCCGCTCAAAAGAAAAGATAAAAGCTCTTTAGGCCTTGAATTTGAGAACACTGAAGGTTTTTTAAATGAAATTCTATACCGCGTCTCCAATATGGAAACTTTTATGATTAGAAAAAAAATATTTATACCATTTGGTCTATCGATTCTTGGTGTGTTCAAGAAATGACCTGGATGATGATTAGTTAAATTACTTGGTAGGATATGTTTGTAAAATGAAGCATTTTAATAAACTGTTTATTTTGGAAGAAAAAAGTAATTTAGAAGATTATTTTTTTATAAATTTAATATCTTTAATTATATCTTCTACTTTTGCCTTTGCTTACATATTCTTGAGGATAGGCCTTGAGGATAAAAGTATATTTTTAACTTCAAAGGTCCTGATTGTAAGCTTTTTTATAATTTTGTTCCCGCTTTTTTTATCAGGTGTGCTGAGTCTAATCCGAAAAAAGAATATTGCGAATTTTATCATATATGAACCTTTCTTTTTACTGGTGGGCCTGTTATTTGTAGTTTTTATTTCTTTTATATCACATGTTATAAACTTAATGATATTTGTTGGAACCCTTGGCATTATTTTTTTATCTTATTTTTTATTTGTTTTTATAAAAAACAAACTTTTTAATTCTAAGGATTTATTCATAGCGCTGCTGGCTATATTTTTTTCCCTGTTTATAACTTTCTCATTCTGGAGTTCAAAATTTCTTCTTTACTATATGAGCCCGATATTTTATGAAAAATTATTTACAGGGGAAGCTTTAATTGACCATATATTTCACGGTGCTTTTTCAAATATGATTAAAAACTATGGGATACCCAGTACGGGGCTAAATGATACGGTTTATATGTCATATCATTACCTAAGCCACTGGGTTTTTGCCCGGTTTTCCAAACTGCTTGGGATAAATGCATTAAAATTTTATGAAATAGGATATCCTGTTATATTCCTGCCACTATTTTTCAAACTTTTTTTCCTGGCAATTAAGAAAATAAGCAGCGGGGCAAAAAATCTTTTTAAGAGCTGGTTGTTCTGGTTATTATTGCTTACCGTTTTTACCGGCCTTTTCCCAAAGTTTATCCTGGAAAGGTTTTTTATGTCCAATTTCATAATAATTTCAGAGTCTTACAACATGTCTATTATAATTGCTTTATTTACTTTCCTGATGATAGCTTTTTTCAAGGAGAGCGATTCTGGAAGCAGGATATATTTATATTTGAGATATGCTTTTTTCATTATACTGTTACCTTTGCAAATATTTCTAATGGGAATGACCAAATCTTCTACAATGACAATCTTTGTAATTGTATTTTTTTATCTTTTTATTAGATACGGATGTTACAAGAAGTTAATTTATAATATAAGTACTGCCTTAACTGTAATTTTTGCTTTTTTATCGTTGATAATTACAGCCCAGACAAGGATGGAGACTTCGGGGTTTGAACTTTTTCATTTTTTTAACGTTGTGATCCAGAAAAGGAATGAATCCTTAATCTGGCCGGTGACGTTGATATTTTTTATTATTCTTTATTTCTTCTGGTCCATCCTGTTTATTGTCCTGGAAAATATAAATTTAAGAAATAAAGCCAGTAGCCTAGTTACGAGTTTTAAAGAAAAGCTGACGGTAAAAATGGAAGTTGTCATAATACTGTGCATAGCCGGTATAATACCGGGTATTTTTCTTAAGATTGCCGGCGGTGGTGCGAACTATTTTTCAGAATTGCAGAGGTGGGCATCTATAATTCTTCTGCTGGCAATGGCCGCATCGGGGGATTTTATTAAGGTTAATGTTGATATAAGAAAAATAACCGGAAACTTAAGGAAATTTTTGGTTATTATTTTATTAATAATCTTATTATCGGGTATTTTCTATAATTTTTATGTAGAGTTTGAATCCTTTTATGGGGATTATAGCCGGAACATTGCGGAGTATAGGAGCATAATTAGTGGCAGCCTTAAAGATGACATTACATTATACAGGACGGAACTGCTTAAAGCCCTGTTGGAACTGGATAAGCTTGCGATATCCGAGAAGAGTAATTCTCTAATTTATATACCTGTTGACAATGAAGAGTTCTGGAATTTAAAAATCCTTCCAAAAACTCTTTCTGTGCCCCTAATGGTCCCTGCGGTAAGCGGGATAGCGATGATTTACGGGTTACCGGATGAAGGTTTGATATATACAAAAAATTTTGGTTACAGCGTTTACAGGACTACAAGCAAAGAGGCGATGGATAAGAGTATTGAGGAACTTTATTTTGAAATAAGTCAAAAAGGATATAAAAATTTAATTTTGCTTGATTATGACAATGGGGAATTTTCTATTGATATTGTTAACGAAAACAATGTTGGGGAGTATGGAAGTTATATTTATAAGCTTATTAAAAGGTTGTCCCTGTATTGTTCGGGCGAAGATATTGGGTTTGATGAGATTTATGATGTTGTGGAGAGTTTAAAAAGCAATAAAGTTTTGATATCTGATATTATTCCGGAAGTAATTCTTGATGAAAAGTCGCTGGTAAGTTCAATGGATGATAAAGAGTTTATAGAATCATTATATCTAATCCTTCTTGATAGAAATGCTGATGAAAACGGTCTTAAGCACTGGCTTTCAGAAATTGAGAACGGCAAGACACGTATGGATATAGTAGAGAGCTTTACTAACTCAAATGAGTTTAACAATAAGATTGGCGATACGGATTAAGGAAGTTTATCGGTAACATTTTTAATATAAGCTGGTTTTAATGGATTCCGTAATAATACTGACAGGTTTTTACCAGCCCATCGTTAAAATCCGTGATAGGGCTGTAACCTAAATCTTTTTTTATTTTATCAAGTGAAGCAAGGCTGTGTTTTACATCACCTTTTCGTTCATTCGAATATACAGGTTTTATTTCTTTTTCAAAATATCCTGAAAGAAAAGCTATAATTTCATTTAAGCTGGTCTTGCTGCCGCATGCCACGTTATAGAAATTCCCGAAAGCGTATTTGTTGTCGGTAAATCCTGCCAGGTAGTTGGCAAAAATTACGTTATCTATATAGGTAAAATCCCTTGACTGGTTGCCATCACCATAAATGGTAGGTTGCTCATTTTTGCTCACCTTTTTTAAAAAAATGGGGATAACTGCTGAATAAATTGAATCCGGGCTCTGCCTTTTGCCAAAAACATTAAAATACCGGAGCGATATAGTTTCAAGTCCGTATAAGCTATAGAACAGCCTGCAGTAGTATTCTGCAGCCAGCTTGGTGACTGCATAGATTGATTTGGGATTGGGCGGCATTGATTCATCTTTGGGAAGCTTTTCCGAATCCCCATAAACTGAAGAAGACGATGCGTATACGAATCTTTTTACCCTGTTTTCAGCTGATGCTTTGAGCATGTTTAAGGTCCCGTCTATATTGGCTGAGTTAGAATCAAGCGGCTTCTCTATGGACCTCTGAACCGAGCCCAGTGCTGCCTGGTGAAGTACGATATCTATTCCTTCTGTACCTGTAAGGCACTGGGTGTAGTCCCTGATATCTCCGTTTATAAATTTGAAGTCAATATTTTTATTTTCTTTTGCTGCACAGGACAACGCATCATCAAGATTTTCTTTAGACCCGGTTGACAGGTTATCAAGACCTACAACCTTTGCGCCTTTCTTAAGGAAAAATTCAGTGAGGTTTGAGCCGATAAAACCAGCGCAGCCGGTAATAAGAACTTTTATATCTTTATTTATGTTTAATTTATCAAGATCCAAGATTAGATTCTCCAGTACCTGAAGCCCATTTTTTCAATTTTTTCCCTGTCAAATATCCATTTTATGTCAAATATGAAAGGGTTCTCACCACTCATTTTTGATTTTAATCCGGCAAGGTCCATTTTTTTAAAGCAATCGTGTGCCACGCAGAAAATAGCTGCGTCAATATCCTCAATATCTTCGTAGCCTATAAGCTTGATTCCATAATTTTGCCTGACTTCCCCAGAATTTACAACCGGGTCATATATGCTGACATCAAGGTTATGCTGGGTAAGGTAATTATAGATGTCAATTACCCGTGAGTTTCTTGAGTCTGCGACGTTTTCCTTGAAAGATATTCCGAAAAGGACCACCTTAAAATTGATATTTTTATAGTGGTTCGTAAGCAGTGTCTTAAGTATCTGCTCACCTATGAAAAATCCCATATTATCATTTATCTTTCTTCCGGCGTTTAATATTTCAGGGTAGTAATTTGCATCCTTTGCCTTAAAAGACAGATAATACGGGTCAACTCCGATACAGTGGCCTCCTACCAGGCCGGGCTTGAAATCTAAAAAATTCCATTTAGTTCTTGCAGCATCAATAACATCTTTCGTATCGATTCCCAGCTTGGAAAAAAGTATGGCAAGCTCGTTTATGAGTGCAACATTTATGTCCCTCTGGGTATTCTCAATTACTTTTGCTGCCTCTGCCACTTTTATACTGCTTGCCTTAAAAATTCCTGCACTAATAATACTGTTGTAAACCCCGCTTACTACTTCAAGCGAATCTTCATCCTGGGCCGAGACGACCTTTACTATATTTTCAATAGGATGTTTCTTGTCTCCTGGATTTATCCTTTCCGGTGAATAACCAACAAAAAAGTCTTTTTTGTTTTTGAGCTTTGATTCTTTCTCAAGAATAGGTATGCAGAATTCTTCTGTTACTCCCGGATAAACCGTGGATTCGTAAACGACTATTGAACCGGAAGGCATATTCTTCCCGACAATCCTGGTTGATTCTTCGATATGGCGCAAATCAGGATTTTTATATGTATCTATGGGAGTAGGGACCGTTATTATAAAGAAATTCGCTTTTTTTAACTCATTAGCATCGATTGTCAGAGTGCAGTTTTCAGGAGAAAGTTCAAGGGATTTTATTTCATTATTTTCATCTATCCCATTTTTCAGGTTATTGATTTTTTTATCGTTTATATCGAAGCCAATAACTTTAAAGTGTTTACTTAGCGATACGAGAAGGGGAAGTCCCACATAACCAAGGCCAATTATGGCAATTTGCCTTTTCCTGTTTTTTAGTTGTTCAAGCAAACCTTTAATTTCCATCTCTTTT
>CAYVWW010000014.1:0-12437 GCA_964455605.1 uncultured Actinomycetota bacterium
CGGACAGCCGGTTTGCAAGAGTGTGAGGTGATTAACAATGGCTTTAAAACTCATTCAACCTGAATTCGAGATAGAAAGAGATAAAAATAAATGTATATTGTGCAAGGTCTGTGTAAGGCAGTGTCCGTATGGTGCGCATGAATATGACAGCGATGAAAATACTATATATAGCGATAATCTTAAATGTGTGGGTTGTCATAGATGTGAAAGCATGTGTCCGACCGGCGCTTTAAAGATAAAGGAGGTAAAAACACAATTCCGCACTAATTATAACTGGAGTGCGGAGCACCTGAAGAATATATACAGGCAGGCGGATTCTGGTGGGGTCCTGCTTACGGGAATGGGCAGTGATAAACCCAATACTGTATACTGGGACCGTATTCTTTTTAATGCTTCCCAGGTGACGAATCCTTCCATTGACCCCCTTCGTGAGCCAATGGAGATAAGGACATATATAGGAAGAAAACCTGACAGACTTGAGTTTAGAAACAGCGGAAATACGAAGACAAAATTAAAGACCAGGCTGAAGACAAAGATGTACCCCCAGTTGGAACTTTCAACTCCGATTCTGTTTTCAGCAATGTCTTATGGCTCTATAAGCTTGAACACCTGCAGGTCACTTGCTGCTGCTGCAGCAGGGTTTGGTACTTTATTTAATACCGGCGAGGGAGGCCTGCATAAAGAGCTTTATAAATATGCGGAAAATGCCATTGTTCAGGTTGCTTCAGGTAGATATGGAGTGGATGTTGACTATCTTAACAGGGGAGCAGCTATAGAAATTAAAATAGGTCAGGGCGCAAAGCCAGGAATAGGGGGTCATTTGCCCGGAGAAAAGGTGACGGAAGACGTGTCCAATACGAGAATGATTCCAATGGGAACGGATGCAATCTCTCCCGCTCCCCACCATGACATATATTCGATAGAGGACCTTGCGCAGTTGATATATGCTTTAAAAGAAGCTACGGACTGGTCAAAACCTGTGGGCGTAAAGGTGGCCGCGGTTCATAATATAGCGCCCATTGCCAGTGGTATCGCAAGGGCCGGTGCTGATTTTATAAGTATTGACGGGATGAGGGGAGGCACCGGAGCTGCCCCGCAGACTATAAGGGATAATGTGGGAATACCGATAGAACTTGCAGTTGCTTCCGTTGATGAAAGGTTAAGAGAAGAAGGAATAAGGCATAAGGTATCTATTATTGCTGCCGGGAGCATCAGGTCGAGCTCCGATGCGATAAAAGCAATAGCCCTGGGCGCCGATGCGGTTTATATAGCTACGGCGGCACTTGTTGCCCTGGGATGTCATCTCTGCCAGAAATGTTATACAGGCAAGTGCCCCTGGGGGATTGCCACACAGGATCCTTATCTTACCAAAAGACTTAATCCTGAGATAGGGGAAAGAAGGCTTACGAATCTGCTCAGGAGCTGGTCATTAGAGATTAAGGAAATGCTTGGTGGAGCTGGCATAAATGCTATTGAAAGTCTAAGAGGCAACAGGGAGCAATTAAGAGGTGTGGGCCTGACTGATAGGGAACTTAAAATTTTAGGCATAAAACATGCAGGAGAGGCATGGTGACAGCAATATGAAAAGAATATACATACAGGAGGAATACTGTATCGGCTGCGGTTTATGTGAGATTTACTGCCAGGTAGAGCATTCTAAAAGCAAAAATATTATAAAGGCCTACAGGGAAGATATGTCAGAAATCCTTCCAGGGGTACTGGTGGAAGAGATAGGGTATAATTCTTTTGCTATCCAGTGCAGGCACTGTACCGATGCGCCATGTGTAGCGGCCTGCATATCGGGAGCCTTGCAAAAAAATAAGAATACCGGAGTTGTGACACTTGATAAGAATAAATGCGTGGGGTGCTGGAGTTGTATTATGGTCTGTCCTTATGGAGTAATAAAAAGAGATCTGTCCGATAAGAAAATAGCCTCCAAATGTGACCTCTGCGCTGATGAGGATATACCGGTGTGTGTTGAAAATTGCCCCAATGAGGCATTGAAATTTATAGAGAAAAAAGAAGACAATAAAAAACTGGTGAAGGTAAAAAATGAAAAGGAAAAATAAAAAACTTAATAAATATATAATAATCGGGAATTCGGCTACGGGTCTTGCTGCGGCAGAAGGTATCAGGCAACTGGATAGGGAAGGAGAAATTACTGTCCTTTCCGAAGAAGGTTACCTTAACTATTCAAAGCCGATGATAACATATTTTCTGAAGGGAAGAGTAAACCTGAAGAGTATTTATTTTAAAGATAAAAAGTTTTACAGGGAGAATGATATAGATGTAAGGTTAAATACGAAAGTAAAATCTTTAGATAAGGATGATATGTCTTTGAATACGGAAGACGGCAGCAGGTTAAAATTTGATAAACTTCTTATTGCCAGCGGCGGAAAGCCGATTATTCCTAAAATCAAAGTGTCCGGTACCGGGGTTTCTATTGATTTTCTAGACGGAATGAATTTTAGAAAGGTCGAGGGGATATTTACCCTTACAACACTGGAAGATGCCATAATGGTTAAAAATTATATAGAAAAGAATGATATTAAAAATATATCTATACTGGGGGGAGGTCTTATAGGACTCAAGGCGGTAGAGGCATTTCTTGAAATGGGTATCGATATAAACATAGTAGAGCTTGCAGATAGGATTCTTTCGGCAACATTTGATCGGAAAGCGTCCGGGATAATCGAGAAAAAGATAAAAAGCAGGGGTAGCAATATATATAAAAATAATACTATTGAAGAGCTTTTAGTTAAAGATGGCAAGATTTCCGGATACATGCTAAAGGAAGGGACGGAAATGAAATGCAGCATGCTGGTAATTGCCGTGGGAGTCGTTCCCAATACAGATTTTATTTGCGGTAAAAAAATTAAAGTAAAAAGGGGGATCGTAGTAGATAACTATATGCAAACATCCGTAAGAAACATTTATGCTGCCGGAGATGTGGCTGAATGTATGGATATTTTGCTTAAGAAAAACAGGAATATTGCAATATGGCCACTTGCCGTAATGCAGGGCGCTATTGCCGGTAACAATATGGCTGGAGGAAAGAAAAAGTATGAGGGCGGGTTTTTTATGAATTCGGTAGAACTTTTGAATATTCCATCCATTTCAATGGGGATTACCGGCATAGGAGACAATAAAGATAAGGATGTAGAAATACTTACGAATTTTAACTCTGAAGAAAATATATATAAGAAAGTGGTAATAAGAAATGGTAAAGTTATTGGCCTGATAATGATTGGAAATATCGAAAGGGCAGGGATTTATTCCGGCCTTATAAGAAATAAGATTGATATAAGCAGCGTAAAAGAAAATATATCAAAGGAGGATTTCGGAATAATCCATCTTCCTGTGGACTATAAGAAACATCTTATCGCAGGTGAGGGGGTAGAGGTATGAAAATTATATTTGATGCGAAAAATATGGATTACAAAAAACTAAATTCAAAAATCAGGAAGTTCATAGATGATAATAAGGCTAAAGCCATAATCACAGTAAAAAATGTAATTGGGCAGAGGTATATAGGCGATGGTCTTAAAGGCTCTGTCTGTATTAATGTATACGGAACGCCGGGGAATAACCTCGGCGCCTTTATGGACGGAGCCAGGATTGAGGTATTTGGCAATGGCCAGGATGGCATTGGCAATACCATGAACTCCGGGAAAATAATAATTCATGGTGATGCCGGTGATATTACCGGTTATTCGATGAGGGGTGGAGAAATATACATAGAAAAAAATATAGGGTTCAGGGGCGGTATCCATATGAAATCATATCTGGAAAAAGTACCGGTAATCGTAATAGGCGGTAGCGCAGGAAACTTTTTAGGAGAATATATGGCCGGAGGTATCATAATTCTTCTTGGTATTTACAAAAGAGAAAAGAACTTTTTCCCTTATTCAAAAAATTCTGATATTACCGGGGACTACATCGGCACCGGGATGCATGGGGGGAAGATATATATAAGGGGAGATATTAAAGATTACAAGATGGGAAAGGAAGTTAATAAAACAGGGCTGGACAGTGATGACATTGACGTCCTGAATAAATATATTGGTAATTATAATAAGTTATTTAATTCCAATGAGATAAAAACACCTGTCAGCAAAAGTGATTTTGTAAAACTGATTCCCGGCTCGCACAGGCCTTATGAGAAAATTTATTCCTACTGATTTAAAATAATTAAAAAAGCAGATGCTCTATAAAAATTTTTGTATCGTGGGGTTTAACCCATCTTATTTTTGAAGGGTATGAATTTTTAGAGGGTTAATCTATTATAATAATTGATTATTTAAAGAAATTTTTATTTTAAGGTTGGATGTCTGTATGATTAATTCACTTGTCCATATTGGAACTTCCGGATGGAGCTATGACCACTGGATCGGAAGGTTTTATCCGGAGGATGTTAGGAAAAATAAATGGCTTGGCTACTACTCAAAAGAATTCGATACCGTAGAGATAAACAGCAGCTTCTATCACCTGCCCAAACCAAAAACATTCACGAACTGGAATGAAAACACGAAAAAAGACTTTCTCTTCTCTGTGAAGGTTTCAAGATATATTACGCATATAAAAAGACTTAAAGATTGCAGGGAACCACTGGGGAGGTTGTTCGAATCGGCAGTAGAGCTCGGGGGAAAATTGGGGCCATTTTTATTCCAGATGCCGCCCAATCTAAAAAAGGACGGGAATGTATTTAGGGAATTTTTAGGGATGCTCCCGGGAAATTATAAATATGCATTTGAATTTAGAAATGAAAGCTGGTTCTCGGAAGACATATATGAATTGCTTGAAAAATATAATTGCGCTATCGTTATTTCTTCTTCACCCGGGTTTCCATACAGGGAAAAGATTACCGGGAACATCTGCTATATAAGAATGCATGGTTCAGGCGAGCTATATCGTTCATGCTATTCAAAAGATGAGCTAAAAAAAATTTCTGCATTAGTTAAAAAAAATTTGAACAAAAATATCGAAAGTTACGTCTATTTCAACAATGATGCTGACGCGAATGCCATAATTAATGCCAGAACATTGATAGAGATGCTTTCGTAGTCTTACTTGGATTTATGTTATAATAAGTAGCTATAATAAAATAGCTGCATTGCTTATTCAAAATGGATGGGTATGGATATTTTTTTATTATGCCAATACATCTTAGCTGGAATTCTTTCCTTAATACTGCTGAACTTCCTGGTAAATAACTTTGTTTTTAAGGATATAACAAAATTTAAACTAACCAGGGATATACTTGATAAACCCCCTCTTGTTTCGATACTTGTCCCCGCAAGGAATGAAGAAAAGAATATAAAGAGATGTTTAATTTCCCTCACCAGGCAGGATTATGCGAATATCGAAATACTGGTACTTGACGACAACTCCAGTGACAATACGGCAGAAATAGTAAGAGAACTTTCTGAGAAAGACGGGAGAATAAAACTTTATCACGGCAGGGAACTTAAAGATGGCTGGATGGGAAAACCTTATGCCTGCCACCAGCTTGCTGACCATGCAAAAGGCGATTATCTTATTTTTACCGATGCGGATACGCTTCACTTCCCTGATTCAGTTTCAAGTGCGCTGGCCTGTCTTTTGAAAAATAAGCTGGATGCGCTATCCGTATTATCAAAACAGATAATGGTTACGATACACGAGCGGATGATTGTGCCTTTCGGGCATTATATGATTCTGTGTTTTATGCCACTTTATCTTATAAAAAATACAAAAAGCTCCCTGTTTTGTACCGCAATAGGGCAGTTTATGTTTTTTAAGAAAGAAGTCTATAAAAAAATTGGGGGATATGAATCCGTTAAGAGCCAGGTTATAGATGATGTTGAAATGTCGAAACAGGTTAAAAAACACGGATATAAATTTATGATTTTTGATGGAAGGAATAACTTGTACAGCAGGAACTACAGGAATGCGAAAGAGGTAATAAGGGGGCACTCTAAAACTCTATTTGCCGCTTTTGATTATAATGTTATTGTTATGTCAGTTGGTATAATCCTTATATCCATAATATTTTTATCCCCATTTTTTCTTATCATGCCCGCTATTTTTTTTAAATGGCCAATGATTTTAACAGAACTTATAGTCCTGCAAATAGCCATTATTCTGGTAACCAGAATAATTTTATCTATGAGATTCAAAAGCAAAGCAGTGGTTGATGTACTTCTTTATCCGTTATCAGTTATTTACCTGTTATTGATTGCCGTAGATTCAATTTTTAATACGATAACCGGGGTTGGCGTAAACTGGAAGGGCAGGGTATACGATGTCAGGCCCGAAAAAGGCCTTATGCTTGTAGATGATATTTACAAATCAAAATCATAAAATCAGACTCAGGCAGGCTTAAAGTTTTTACCTTATCTTTGGCGTGAATAAATCTTTTAAAGTTTCTTCTTTCCTGAATCTAAAATTGTGGGCAATAGTTATTGAATGATTAACATACCTGGGTATTATAATTATTAAGAGAAGTAAACCCATAATTAAAAATATTGGTGAATTCTTAAATAGCCAGAGAAACACACTGGAAAAAATGATTGCCGAAATTACGGACCATATCATATTTTTAATTATAAATAAGGACAGCAAAATTCCAGTCGCGAAGGCAATTATGGTAAATGGGCTTACGGCAAGGAAAAACCCCATAGTGGCAGCCAAACCCTTTCCGCCCGATAGCTTCATATACGGAGAATAATTGTGACCGGCTACAGCGGCGCACCCTGCAAGAACAGCTACTATTTCTGAACCTGTAATCCTTAAAACAATAAAATATGGCAGGAAGCCTTTGAGGATGTCAAACATAATACCTATTGCTCCCCAGTATCTTGATATGTTGAAAACGAGGTTCCAACCACCAGGATTTTTATCGCCGATTTCCCTTAAGTCCTTGTTGCTGTGGAGTTTCGCTATTATATTGCAGAAGGGTATTGCCCCGATTAGGTAGGAGAGCAGGATAAATCCTATATTCCTTACAAATTCAAAAGTTTCCATAAATCCTATTATAGAAATTTTATTTTCTACATTATATCTTCATTATTACTATTATGCTATAAGTTTGCGTTGTAATTAAGGTTGACGTTAAAAATGACAATTTGTTTGTTAGAAATAGGGGCTATCATCATATAGAAGTTCAGGCATAATAATATTGAGGGAACAAATGTGCCAATTGCAAAGGCCAGTAAAGAATTATTTGGATATTTTTATAAAAAAAGTTATAATATTTAACTATCTTATGTTTAATAATGTTTCTTCATAGTGATAGAGCAATTATCTTGCTTCTACCTCCGGAGGTAATGTTATTAGACTTGAGGAATTAAGTAAGAGGAGGTATGAGAATTGCAAGGTAACAGGCTATACGTAGGAAATCTTGATTATTCTGCTACTAATGGTCAGCTTGAAGAACTGTTCTCCAAGTTTGGTAAAGTCAATCAGATTGACATTATACCAGGTAAGGGATTCGGGTTCGTAGAAATGGCTGATCCGTCTGAAGCGGAAAAAGCAAAAGATGAGCTGAACGGTACTGACTTCATAGGTAGAACTTTGAAAGTTGATGAAGCGCGTCCTAGAAGAGAAAGACCGAAGAGAGAATTTAGGAGATACTAAATTATACCGGAAACCGGATAGCGTATCCGGTTTCCGGCTAGATAGCAGATAAAAGAAAATTTTGGGACTAACACTATTCAGAGGCTATTTATATATAATATAAATAATTATTTCTTTTATCTGCTATTTTTTATGCTTAGCTATGCATGCGCTACAGGATTATGGTAGCTATATCATTGTTTTTGGTATAAATACTATCCAGTGAAACTCTTTACTAAAAATAGGGTCTAAAAGATAACAGTTTTTATATTGGAGTTTATGAATTATATAAGAAAAATAAAAATAAGAAGAAGCAGCAAAGCAAGCTGTACTAAGTCTGGTTTGATACCTATAAGAGCGCTAAACATTTTTGTCAGGATATTAAGATTTACCAGATTGTATAATGTCATATATACCACAGTTTTATTCATATCGAATTTCTTAAGCAGAAAAAAATTGGTAAGGTTCTACTCGCAATTTATAAGTAAGGGCGACCTTTGCTTTGATATAGGAGCAAACCTGGGTAATAGAACCAGAGTTTTTCTTGAGCTTGGAGCCAGGGTAGTGGCTGTTGAGCCCCAGGATAAATGTATGAAAAAATTGAAGAAGAAATATGCAAATAATAGTAAAGTAACTTTAATTCATAAGGCGGTTGGAGCAAAAGAAGGCAGGGGAGAACTAATCCTCAGCGACTCTCATACTGTTTCGTCTATGTCAGGCGAATGGATAAACAGTGTTAAGGAAAGCGATATGTTTTTTACGTCCACTTCTGCTTTTCAATGGAATAAGTCTGTTACTGTCCCTGTTACCACTCTTGATAAATTGATTGAAGAGTACGGCAGGCCTGATGTATGCAAAATTGATGTTGAAGGTTTTGAAAATGAAGTTATTGATGGTCTTTCTAAATCAATTAAAATTATTTCTTTTGAATTTACACCTACGCCAGGACTTATCAAGAAAGCTATAAAATCGGTAGAACATCTTTCAGAAATTGGAGATGTAAAGTTTAACTACTCTTTTGGTGAAACTATGGATTTTGCACTTGATGAATGGGTTAGCAGTGATGAAATACATGAGGTTCTTTTGTCCATTCCCTATAAAACTTCCTTCAGCGGGGATATATACGCAAAGTTTATTAGTTAGCTTCCGGCCACCTGAAGTTTCAGGAAATATCAATTTTTTTCATGCGGTAAATGGTTAGGGAAATAAGCAGCGCGATTATACAGAATGAGATGATAACAGTTTTAATAAGGGAATCATCAAAAATGTTTATAAGGTCTGCTGCTTTATACAAAAGGTAATTTGGGAAATAGGGTCTTATAGCTTCAAACTGGTTAAATATACTTAAACTGTATCCCAGAACAAGGGTAGTTATACCTGCAAGTATGTTCCTTTTATAAATGCTGCTGAAAAAAATAAGTATCGATAGCAGTGTGCAGTAATAAAGCATATACAGAAGCGCTGATTTTAAGACAATCACCATTGATAATATCCCATCAGTAAATAGATAGATGATGTAAAAATAGTTGGTTGCAAATGCCATTAAAATTAAAATATTGATTATGACTGAATAATGAATATACTTTGCAAGCACCATCCCGGCGGGGCTGGCTCCCCTGGAATAAGGGAAGATTAATTTTTTCCCGTAAATTTCGCTGGAAATTAGCCCCATAAGGGTAAATACTATAAAGAGTGTCCCCATTTCGAATAAATCACCGATGAAACTGGCGAAAGCACTGTCACGGTTAAAATAGGTAAAAAGGTTGGCTACATCAGATGTAACGTAATTTTCCATTATTACCGGTAGAAGTTTTAGCATTAAAGGATTAGCCAGGGCCCAGATAACAGTACCGGTGAATAAAATAAGGTATTTGTTGGCTCTTACGGCTTCAATTGATTCTTTTTTGAAGTAAGCTTTAAATGTGTTCATTTTTACCCACCATTCTGAGGAAAATGTCCTCAAGGGTGCTCTTCCTTATCTGGTAACTTATAACACCGGCATTAAGGTTTGGAAGTTCCTTTAAAATCTCTTTTTTAGCGGTATCTATGTCTCTGACATAAATACTTACCCTGTGCCTCTCTATTTTAATATTTTCAACCCAGTCAGGCTTTTTTAGTTGCTCAACCATGCCTGCAGGGTCGTCTTCGAATTCGATATCGAAGATTGGCTGGATATATGTTTTGTGCAAACTTGACAGGTTTTCAGTTAGCAATATTTTGCCCTCATCTATGATGCAGATCCTGTCACAGACTTTTTCTGCATCATTTAAAATGTGGGTAGAAAGGAATATAGTTATTTTTTCGTCTTTCAAATCTTCTATAAGTTCCAGCATCTCCATCCTGCCCTCGGGATCCAGGGCAGAAGCGGGCTCGTCAAGGAAAAGAATCTCAGGGTTGTTTATAAATGCTACGGCAAGTGCCAGCCGCTGCTTCATGCCTCTCGAATATCCGCCGATTCTTCTCTTCCCACTTTTTTTTAGCCCAACTTTTTCCAGCAGTTCTTCAATATTTGTTCTGGGATTCTTTTCGTTGCTGCCAATTATCCTGCCGATAAAACTTAAATATTCATAGGAGTTCATATAATCGTAAAATGCAGGGGATTCCGGTAAATAACCAATTAATTTTGAAAGCTCGCGCTTGTTCTTTAAAAAATCCTTACCTTTTATTAATATTTCGCCCTTATCGAATTTTAAAAGGCCTGTAAGGATGTTCATAGTGGTTGTCTTACCGGCACCGTTCCTGCCGATAAAGCCAAATACAGTCCCTTTTTCCACGTTGAAACTTACGGATTTCAAAGCTTCAAGTTTCCCATATTTTTTACATAAACCCGTAACTTCAATCATTTTCCGTTTCTTTTTTCCTTCCTGCTAAAAGAAAAATAATTGGCCCGATAATATTGATAAGTACGATAATCAGGATCCAGGCCCATTTTGGGAGATATGAAACTTCGTTACGGATTGCCTGGACAAGGGCAAAAATCATAAGACCGTATTCGATTATGATTACAGGTATGAGTAGAGGTAAAAGCTTTATAATTTCTGTTATGACGGTTTCTATGTCAGAGGTCATTAAATCAGTCATTATCTTTCTCCGCTAGATCTATACGCCACATTGCCTGGGCTTTTGTCCAGTGAAATATAAATAGCGGAATGGAAATAATTATAAGAACTATCCCTCTTAATAACTCTTTAAAAGCCATGTTTTTTTCCATGCTGGCTGCTGCTGCAAGTTCTTCTTCAGCCATCTCTTCCATTTCAGCACTGGATAAATTCTTATACTGCTCCGAGTACATGCTTATTATGTTCTGCCTGGTGTTATAAGTGGTGGGCCATACGAAATTTACGGAGCCATTATAAACGGAAACTATGCCAATTATAAAGATAATAATTGCGATGATACATACAATATACATGTAGATTTCACGAAAATAAATTTTCCTTGACACTTTTCCCTCACCTTCATTAATAAAAAATAATAAAATTATTATACTATTAAAAGTGGCCTAATTAAATGATTTCATAATATTATAAGAATGGGTCTTAACTTAGGGCAAATGCTGCCCCGGAGACTTTTTATTAATCTGTCAACAGTATTATTTGTGTATATTTTCTCAGATAAGATGGTTACTTTTTATTAAATTGACAATATGGCTCGCTGCTTCCTCCGGGCTGTCTACTATCTTGTAGAGTTTCATATCTACTTCATCGACTGTTGAAAATTTCTTAACAAGACTGCTATTAATCCAGCTGCACAACTCCTTCCAGTAGCTGTGTCCATATAACACGACCGGGAAATGCTCGATCTTTCCGGTCTGTGTGAGCGTCAGGGCTTCAAAAAGTTCGTCCAGCGTGCCGAAACCGCCAGGGAATATGATATACCCTACGGAATATTTAACGAAAATCATCTTACGTACGAAAAAGTAGTGAAACTCCAGTGATATATTCTGGTATTTATTTGGTTTTTGCTCCTTTGGTAGCTCTATATTACAACCTATGGAAAGACCGCCGGCTTTATATGCTCCCTTGTTTGCAGCTTCCATTATTCCGGGTCCGCCTCCCGTAATGACGCCCAGGCCATTTTCTACAAGGAGCTCTGCAGTTTTTTCGGCAGCTTTGTAGTATTCATCATCAGGACCTGTTCGCGCTGAACCAAAGATGGCAATACAGGGACCAACCTCTGCAAGCGCGTCGAATCCATTAACAAACTCTCCCTGTATGCGCAACACGCGCCATGGGTCGGTATTTACAAAGTCAGGCGACTGCAATCTGGGAGTCTGCAGGAGTCTCTTATCTTCATTCTTGCGGTGATATTTTTTATTCATAGTTCATATCCCTTTATCTGTCGTATTTTTTTATGTTTCTAACATATCATATCAAATTCAAAAGGGGAATTGTCTAATTTCCATTACCTTTTCTGTTCTGATTATTTTGATCTTCATGACTGTTTTCACCGTTATCGTTATTACTGTTTTGGCTGCTTTCACTGTATGCGTCAAATTCTTTTATATACTGTGAATTTTGCCTGTACTTGTTACGGTACCTGTTTTTTATTCCGTCGATTTTGTTAGTTATTTCTTCTTCATTTGTATTATTAAAGAAATTATATTCTTTACATTTATAGTATTCTTCATCGATTTCAGTGATTAGCCCCTCCATCAGCTCCATGTTCTCGTTTGCTTCGGATTCCATCAATGTTTCAGCTTCGCATATTCTATTATTTAAGAATTTGAAATGGAGCTGGCCTCTTCTTGACTCAGGCCATAAGGATAACTGTACATTCTCTGTTGCCCTTTTAACAGGATAAAGGTTCTCTCCAGGAATGCTACTTTGCGAGGCATAAAG
>CAYVWW010000014.1:12447-14770 GCA_964455605.1 uncultured Actinomycetota bacterium
AAAACAGAATACTGCATAACACAAAGAATTAAAATAATCGAGTAAAAAAGAGTACAATAAAAATAAAAGATTATAATTGCCAGGACAGACATAAATACTATGGCAGGCCTAAGAAAAGAGTTTCTTCTACTTTCAGGGATAGCTTTAGTTTTGTTAATTGCCGGCTCGGCATTATTTTCAGCAGCGCTATAGACTTTATCAAGTCTTACGGCCATATCCAGACCTTCAGGTTCTACATTTTTTAGATTATTTAGGTATTTTATAGTACTAAAGTATTCCTTGAGCTCGGGCTCATATTTGTTGTATTTTTCCAGGCAGTATTCCACACTGTAGCCCCTGTCTATTAGCTTCAGGCACCTGTTAAATATTTTTTGAGTCTTGTCTTTCATTTTTAATACCCGTAAATTTTTTATTTATTATCTTTTATTTCTTCCTTTAATTTTGTTAAAGCCCTGAACAGTACAGCCCTTACCGCGGGTTGCCTCTTACCGGTAATATTTGATATGGTCATATAATCAAAATCTTCAACAAATTTAAGAATGACCACATCTTTCTGTAATTCTGTAAGTTTACCCATGGCATCAAGGATTTTTATGTTTTCAAAACCAAGCTCTTTTCTTAATACAGGGCTGTTCTCAAAAAAAGTATTATTATCGGTTACAGTTACCTCGTCATCTATTTCTTCAAGCGTCTTATCAGCGCAATGGCGCCTGTTTTTTCGGTAATAATCTATCAGCAAATTAGATGCAATCCTGTAAATCCAGGGCGGGAAAGTTCTTTTGTTTAAATTAACTTTCCTTAAATTTTTATATACTCTTATAAAAACTTCACTGGTAAGGTCTTCCGCCTGCTGGTGGTCAAATAATCTAAGGTAAAAATACCTGTATATCCGTGGTAAAAACAGAGTATAAATTTTTTCAAACCATTTATTGCTACCATCTTCTTTAAAATTTTTAAGATATAAATTAATATCTGCCATTTATGCTTGCTGCTATTGATTTAGTAAATTGCTATTTTAGACATTAATTATATACCATTTATATTTTAATTTTCATAACTGCAGCTTTTATCCTGCTTAATCATGTTTCTATTGATGCTTTTAATATAGCAGAGTATGGTGGACCAGTTTAAAATAAGGTGAATAATGACCAGTGCTATAAGCATAATTGAACTCCAGTCATGGATAAGTTTAAGGTCACCTCTGCCCGTAGCTTCAAATATCAATTTTTCTGTATTAAGCCCCCTGTGCATTCCCTGACCGGATGGGCTTAACAGAAGCATTATCCCGGTTACAGTACTTAATAAACCTGAAATAAGTAATAATATATCCACAAAGATTTTTGTTTTTATTTTAATTTTCATTTTTATTTATCTTTCTTTCCTTAATCTTTATTCTTTATTAGCTATTATTTTTATTATTATTGCGGTTCTGCCTTAAGGAAAAGTTGCCTTTACTTTCAGAATTGAAGTTCTGGCAAGAGTGACTTTGCCTGTTATTGTGCTTATATTCTAAACCGTTATCATCTCCGCAGTTTTCATTTTGATAATTATATTTATGCTGGTAGGAGTAATAATTTTTTTCAGGTTCGCAGTTAATACCTTCTTCATTTCTTCTGAAGGAATTATCGTGCTGGAATCTGTTTTCTGCGGTTTCCGAATTCTTTTCCGCTGGTTCTTCCTGGTAGGCATAAAGGGAACCGGTCACACCAAAAATAAGAAAAGCCGTAATTACTGTCCCGATAATAATTTTTTTAATCATTTTAAAACACCCCTCATATATAAAGATAATATTTTTCCTTACATAGATATAAACGAAATAATTTGCTATTTTGTTATTCTTTAAAAAAGTAGATTATAGAAGTTACGAAAAAATCATGCCATATCGTTATCGTAATAGAAGGTTCCAGAATGAAGTTACATCTGGGTTCCCTTACTTGAAAGAATGATTTTTTCTTTCGTAAGAAGCGGTAAAAAACAGAGGGTTATTATCCAGAATATTATGATACCTGCAAGGTACCACAGGGAAAAGGACCATGAAGCAAGGTCTATTTTACCTGTTACCATTCCCAGGGGAATTCCCATCATAAGGCCGAAGCCGATTATAAATGAGGGAGTTATCGCTATATCGGGATTGCCCGCAAGTGAAAGTAGGACAAGTAAAAAGGTCAGGCCTAAAAAGAGCAGGGGATTTAAAACGAGGCTTGTGACCAGCGCAGGTGCCGGTAATATAAAATCCCCTGTAGCCGGTACTACTGTAATAAGATTAATCGCAAGCAGGACAATGGAAGTAGAGATGGTTGAAATGACAAACCCGGGAAGAAAA
>CAYVWW010000015.1:0-9231 GCA_964455605.1 uncultured Actinomycetota bacterium
AGCCATTGTTGAAATAAGGATTATCCTGAAAAGGTTCGTAATAAGAAGTCTTTTTGCCATTTCTTATTTTTAAAAATGTCCTGAAGCCGTTTAAGGATGCCTGCCGGTATGCTTTATTGGCAGGGAGAAATTCCATTATTGAATAATCTTTATTATTGATGCCTGCTGATACTACGCACTGGCCTCTGTTAACATAAAAAACCCACATTGGCCTGCCGTACAAACCAGAGATTGCAGGTAAAAAACTTGAAAAAGGCGCTATTTTATTATAATTTTCTATAACAAATTGGTTATTTTCGTTTAGATAATATTTTGAGTTTTTATCCTGGTTCAAAAACATTTCTCCTTCCTGATTAGAATATTTCTAAAATTATGAAACCTTACATCTGCGTAGCAATTAATTTCTGATCCCTGCTTTTATTTAATGCTCTGAAAATAAAGTTTTTACATGCTTTTAAGTAAGAGCAAAAATTAACAGTCAGGATTGAAAAGGTATAAAACTTTTTAAACAATAGTAATGATTGAAGCTTTTTCCTTTATTTATTCCGGCTGTTTTTCAATACTTAAGTAATTGCATTTTATTCGGTACCGATTATTCTTTGATCGCTCCTGCAGCAACACCACTAATGATATACCTGGAAAAAAACATAAAGGAGATTAGTATTGGAACAACTGAAATACCTACGGCAAGATACTGTGAGCCTATGTTTTGCTTGTAAGTGCCCTTAACAAGGGCTATTAAAATTGGTAATGTGTAGTTATCCTTGGAATTTAATAAAGCCAGTGGTGTAATATAATTATTCCAGTAAAATACGAAGTTTAAAATAGATATCATTGCTACACCGGGTGTTATGATAGGGAATATCACTCTGTTAAATATGTAAAATTCATTACCGCCATCAATTCTGGATGCTTCAAGCAAAGTATCATTAACGTTAGCGTCTATATACATTTTAAGGAAGAATACTGTACCGGCGTTGGCTATAGATGGTAAAATCAGGGCCCAGAGAGTATCGATAAGATGTAACTTACCTGCAAGCTGATAGTAGCCCACAAGCCCTAATTGAGTTGGAACCATCATGGTAACAAGAACAAACCAGAATAGTATCCTGTTTCCCTTAAAATGGAATTTCGAAAATGCGTATGCTGTCAATGCCCCAAAGTATCCTGCAAATAAAGTAGAAGGTACGGCAACCATTATACTGTTTAGAAAGCCTCTCCATATGTTCATAGATTCCTGCATTTTGACATAATTCTCTACTAAACCTGTACTGGGTAGTAAGCTTAGACCCATATTTATCTGTGTAGTTGTGCGGGTCCCGTTAATAATCATGATATAAAACGGAAGGTAGCAGATAACAGCCAGCAATATTAAAAAGATATAAAGCAGGATGACGCTCATTCTGAAGTTTTTAAAATAGCTTTTTGTTTTTTTCATTTTTTAACACCTATACTTCCTGTTTTTCTTTTCTCTGCATGAATACGAAAATAATTATGGAAAATACCAGAATTATAAAAAACAAACCATATGCGATAGCTGCTGCATAGCCGCGGTTACCGTACTTGAATGCTGTGTTGTATAGATACATTACCATTGTTAAAAGTACTTTTTGCGGCTCACCTGTTCCCAGTGTTACCCCTTCTCCTATAACATAGGGAATATCAAAATTCTGCATTCCGCCTATAAGAGATGTAATCAGCACATAAATCATTATGGGTCTTAGTAAAGGTAGAGTTATTTTCCAGAAGGATTGCAATCCATTTGCTCCATCAACACGGGCTGCTTCGTAAAGGTTTTCCGGGATAGCTCTGATTCCTGCCATAAATATTATCATGCTATGACCAAACCACATCCACCACAATATTGCTGAAATAGTTGTGCTGGGCCATCCCCAGCCATACCACCCGGGACTTCCTAAAAAGTATATCGGCTCTTTTATTAATCCTATTCCCAGAAGAATCTGGTTTATCGTACCGTACTGCCTACCAAGCAATATGCTGAAAAGTATTCCAATTGATGCTGCAGTAACCAGATTGGGAAGAAAATATACTGCCCTGAAAAAACTCCGGCCTTTTAACCTGGACTGGGTTAGTATAGCAGCAAGGCCCAGGCCGAAAATAAGCTGGGGTATAAAATTACAAAGCCAGATTCTCCAGGTGTTATATATGGACTTTAAAAAGACGGGGTCTTTTACAAGTCTGGCGTAGTTATCAAATCCTATAAATTGAGCGCTTGATATACCATCATACTGCTGAAAGCTAAGATAAAGAGTGTATAGGATAGGGTATAACTGGAGTCCTAAAAAAACCACAAAGAATGGAATTATAAATATATATCCATAGCCGTCTTTTTTTAAACCAAATCTTTCCATTTTTTACTCTACCTTATTTCTAATTAAATCTATCCAATTATTATAATTGATGGGTATTAACTTTAAGAAAATATATTAATATTTTTCTAAGTTTTTTGAGCTAATACCCATCTTCTTAGTTAGAGAGGCCAAAAAGTTTTATAATCTCTCTCTTAATCAACATCAACTTCAGGGAAAGCTGTTTGTACATCAGTTTTTAACTGTTCCAGGGCTTCCTCTTTTGTAAGATTGCCCTCTACATACTGTGTAATGGCAGCCAGTATCATATTCTGAATTTCCTGGTCATACTTCGTTATCTTTGAAGCGTCAATTTTTTGTGCTTCACCGTAGAAGAAATCATAATGGTTCTGTCCGCCTAAAGATTCCCATGAGAAATCATCTTTTATCTCTTCTACAACTCCCAGGTCGGCAACATAATCTCCGTATGTCTGGGCATCCCATTTCAGGAAATCTTTGTCTGTCGAGATGTATTTGACGAATTCCCAGGCAATGTCTTTTACTTTACTGTCTTTATATATACCAAGCCATGTTCCGCCCCAGAAATAGGGGGCCGGACCGGATGTTACCGCCCAGTCACCTGAAGTATATTCTACTCCCTCTTCTGGTTCTTCGGGATTTATAGTAGGGTCAATGACGAAGAAAAGGCCCCAGGTTGGCATGACATATGAAAATATGTTGCCATTCATTCCTGCGAACCATTCCGGGGTCCATTGTGCAATTTTATTGTCAAGGCCCTCATCCCTTATCAGTTTTGCCTGGTCAAAATAGTCCAGTATGGGCTGGTCGATCATTAATTTGCCGTCTTTCACCCATGGATTTGTTCGGGAGTTAAATGGGAACCACTGCAGATCCTGCCAGCCGGCTATCAGGAAATTTTCTCCTCCACTTTTTTCTTTAATTGTTCTTCCCATTTCAATGTACCCATCCATAGTGGACATTAATTCCGCAATCTCTCCTGGATCATCTGTTCCAAAATATTCCTTCGCCATGCTTCTTCTGTAGAATATTCCACCGGGAGTTGCCTGCCAGCTAAGGCCCCTTATGTTACCATCTTTGTCTCTTCCTGCATCAACGACATATTCTGCTAAATCCCCGACTACATCTTCAGCATTATATGGGGCAGCGGAAAGATTTTCCCATACATCAGAGTCCACCCATTTTTTTACATAGGCTATTTCTCCAACGAATACGTCGGGAGCGCCTGTTCCAGCGCTTAAGGCAGTCTCTAATTTAGAAGCGATTTCTTCATTGGGAATATTGGTCCAGTTTACTTTGATGTTGGGATAGGTTTCGTTAAATTTTGGTATGAAATTTTCAAATTCGGTAGCAAAACACCAGAACTCCAGTGTACCCTCAAAGCTTGCAGGATCAACAGCTTCTTCTACGTCAGCTTCCTCTTTTTCATCTGTATCATCCTCCGCAGCTTCTTCCTTTGCAGGTGGCGAAATTTCTTCGCCATTAGCTTCTTCTTTACAACCTGCGAGAGAAAAAACTGCAATCAGTAGCAGTATTAGCATGCCTACAAAAAATTTCTTCATTTCTCTTTTCATCCTCCTTTTAATAACTAAAGAATTTTGCTAAAATTTCTCTCGAGATTTGTTTAGAGTGTATGCCGGCCGTGCTATACAGTATCTAAGCGAATCTCATTTTTAATTGATAATATAAAATACCCCCTTTCCTAATTTATATTTTTAAAACTATTATTTTGATGATGCATATTTAAATTAAGATTTTTTGTCATATTATTTTCTTGCTTGATTCCCTTATGACCAGTTCGGTAGCAACAGTGTTGTACCTGGTGTACGCAGTATCTTTTTCAATAAATTTGATAAGGTTTTTTACTGCGATTGATGCCATTTCTATCATAGAAACTCTTATTGTGGTCAATGCAGGTGAAATATATCCTGCAGCTCTTATGTCATCATAGCCTACGATAGATATGTCATCAGGAACTTTTAAACCCATTTCTTTCAGGAATTTCATTGCGCCGATAGCCATGGTATCACTGGATGCGAAGATACCTGTTATTTTGTTGTTTCTGGTAAAGAGTTTTTCTGCTGCTTTATAACCACTGTTCTCGGTAAAATCTCCTTCAATAATGTATTCATTTTTAACAGGCAGTCCATATTCGTTAAGCGCCTTCTTGTAACCTTCCAATCTTTTAAAACCGGAGTGTTTATTCATATCCCCACAAATATGCGCTATTTCCCTGTGGCCATAATCTATTAAGTGCTTTGTAGCAGTATATGCGCCTTCCAGGTTCCTTGAGTTTATTACAATATGTTTACCAGGTTTTTTATTTTTTATTTCATCCTGGTCTATAATCACAAGTTTATAACCGGAACCAATAAGCTCAAAAATTTCATTTACATTATTTTCCACCCCGATAAATATCCCACCTGAGATTGTTTTGTTATAAAGAAGTTTTCTTACTTTCTCAAACTCTCTTTTGTTATCTATTACGAGAACCAGGACATTGTAGTTATACCTGTCTGCTAAATCTATGGTAGCTGTAGTGAAAGGCGAGAAGTAATCACTTTCGATAATTTTAAGATTTCTGCTATCGTGGTTTATATCTGTTATGAATACGCCTATTATTTTATTTGTTTTACCTGCAAGGTTTCTCGCTGACGCCTGGGGGACATAGCCATATTTATTTACTATTTCGAGAACTTTCTTTTTTGTTTTTTCCGAGACATGCTCGTAATCATTTACTACCTTGGAAATAGTGCTTCTTGAAACTCCTGCCAGTCTGGCTATATCTTTGCTGTCCATAATTAAATAAAAAATGCTTATATTTTTTAAAAAGGAACACGTTTTCTAACGCGTTTTCCAAATATATCATTTTTCTTTTTTAGAGTCAAGGCAAAAACATAATCGGGAAAAAATTATGTCTCACGGTATAAAAAGCTCTTATTTTTCATTTCCGAATAGATTTTTATTTGTGTATAAATTCAGTGTTAATGTATAATCAGATATGATTTTTTTAAATTATAAATACGGTTTTTATAAATAGCTGTTCAATATAATAAATAAAGTAAAATAATTAGATTTTTTAAAATAAGTATTTAAACCGGGGAAATAGAAAAATATAAGATTATTAGAGTGTAAAAGGAGCGTAGATGGTTATAAAAAAGAAGAAAGAATTTAAACCTATATTGAGAAATGACAGAGAAATGAAAAATGTAGATTATTACCCGATGTTAACTGCAAAAGAAGGAACACCTACTTTTGCAATGAGACTTTTTGAAATAGGTCCTGAAGGATATACGCCAAAGCACAGACACGACTGGGAACATGAAGTTTATATTATAAGTGGAGACGGATTTGTTTTTAAAAATGGTAAAGATATAAGAATTGAAGAAGGCGATTTCATATACGTGGAACCATTAGAGCTGCACCAGTTCAGGGCGGGAAATATTGGGCTGAATATGATATGCGTGGTCCCAAACAGGGGGCAATCCTGATACCTTGCAGAGCGGCAGTAAAAGTTTTATATGCGACAGGTAAAATATATTTTTTAAGCGGGTTCCTGGCAGGATGATAAAAAACCAGAATATAAAAAAAATAATAGCGCCGTTTTTTATAGTTGCTGCTATGGTAGCATTTATCGCTCTTAGCTCATCATGCAGGGAAGAATTAAGTTTTGGCGATTTGGTAGTTTGCGGGGAAGTCGATGAAGTGACTTTTGCTCCGGTCGAAGCTAAAGACAGTTTTGATATAAATGAGGACGGGGTATTTGCAGTAATAGAGGTAAAAGGTGCCAGGGCAAGTGATGAATGGGGATTTGTCTGGATAAATGAGGATACGGGGAGAATAATTGCGGAGTCTTATAAAAAATATTCTGATAATAATGACAAAAGCATCGAAGGGTATCTTTCAAATTGTCTTACTCCTTCCGAAGAAGCCGGCATTATAGGGGAGCCGGGTAACTACAGCGTTAATTTTTATCACAACGGTGACCTGATAAGCAGCGAATGCTTCAGCATAGAAACGCCTGTTCCGGAAGTGACTAAAGTGGTATTGTCCGGAAAAATTGATGATGAGGGGCAACCTGTTGGTGACACGGAATTGTTTTATCCTGATGATGTAATATATACGCTTGTGGAAATGGATTACCAGATTGTGGGCGAAACTCTAAATGCGAAGTGGTATAAAGGTGAGGATGAGCTTCTTGGTGAGAAGGAAATCAAAATTGAAAATGATTACTCTATGCCAGGTTTTTTAGTATTTGAGATGGTAAATGATGCCCCATGGCCAGTCGGTGATTATAGGGTAGACATATATCATAATGGTATTTTAAATGGCGGTTATGCTTTTGAGGTAGTAAGAGAAGAGTTTCCGGATGCCACATTTGACGAAAACAATATATACGAAAAAGAAGATTACAAAATTTCCGTTCTTTATCCCGATGGCTGGATTTATGAGGAGGGGGAATCAGACAGGGGGCTTGAAGTAGATATAATACCGCAACTTGAGGATATAGGTAAGTCTGTTGAAATAAAAATAATGGTTTTAAAGGAAAGTTACTACCCGTCAGAGGAAGACTATTCCGATTTTTCCAGAGATTTGCTTGAAGAGGTATTCGATGATGACGATGGTACAGAAATAAAGAATCTGGAAAGCGAGAAAGATGTAAGTGGCGTTACCGGCAAGTATATTAACTATTCTTACACCAAAGAGAATAAAGAAGGATGGAATGTCGATTTTATTTTTATAGAGAAAAATAACATGCTCTACCTTATTGTCAAAATATCCGATGTTTATTACATGGATTTTGCAGACAGTCTTTTTGAAACTATGATCGGATCGATTTCATTTGATTAGCGCAGATGTCATAAATAAATTTTGTTTTTAAAGTTTAAGCTTGGGCTGTATTATAATATAATAGCTTTCTGGATATACGGAGGTTTATGATATTTTATTGTCCAGTATAATTTTTAAAAAAAATATATGTTAAATTTTAAGAAAAAGTTAGAAGAGCTTTATAAAAGCGGAAAAACTATAAAAGTTTCCCTGGCTGGCGTCGGGCAGATGGGTAAGAGTCTCGTATCGCATTTAAGAGACCTTGAGGGGATACAGGTTGCAGCAGTTGCTAACAGGGATGCAGGCAGGGTTATAAGCATTTTAAAGGAACTGGAAGTCAGCGATAGTGAAATTATCCTGGTTGGGAAAGTAACCGGCAGGGAATTTAATGATAATATAAAAAGAGTAATTTTAGGCAGTAACGGTCTGGACGATAAAACAAAAGAGGAATTGGGCAGGGCTGTCCTGGAAAATAAGATTATCGTAGCGGATGACCTGTCTATTTTATTTGCTGTTGATAGCATAGACATGGTTATAGATGCTACCGGAAGTCCGGAAGCAGGCGCGTATATAGCGTCGAATGCCATCTCATCTGGAAAACATGTAGTGACATTGAATGTTGAAGCAGATGTAACCATTGGGCCTGTGCTAAAAAAGATGGCAGATGATGCCGGGGTAATTTATACGGTTTCGGCGGGGGACGAGCCGGCTGCCTTGAAGGAGCTTTATAACTTCGCGACTTCTCTGGGTCTTGAAGTAGTTGCGGCAGGTAAGGGGAAAAATAATCCGCTTGACCGTTATGCAAATCCTACGACTCTTAAAGATTATGCCGAAAGCAAGGGCTCAAGTCCGGGCATGATGACTTCATTCGTGGATGGCACGAAATCAATGATAGAAATGGCATGCCTATCGAATTCAACCGGACTTATTCCGGACTGCAGAGGAATGCATGGGCCGAAGGCAGATATAAAAAATTTACTTGAAGTATTCAGGTTAAAAAGTGATGGCGGGATACTGGATAAAAAAGGCGTGGTTGATTTCGCAATAGGCAACCTTGCTCCGGGAGTTTTTCTTGTATATTCTACGGAAAATAAAATGATAAGGGCTGACCTTAAATACCTGATGCTGGGGGAAGGTCCCTACTATCTTTTGTACAGGCCATATCACCTTACCAGTATTGAAACGCCTCTTTCTATAGCGCTTGCCTATTTCTATGGTGAACCAACGATTACTCCTGATTTTGGTCTTGTTTCAGAAGTCATAACTGTAGCAAAAAAGGATCTTGGAGCCGGAGAAGTTATTGATGGCATAGGAGGATATATGGTATATGGGCTTATTGAGAAATACGGCATTGCGCAAAGCCAGAGCCTTCTTCCTGTAGGGCTGTCAAGGGGCTGTGTTTTGAAAAAAGGTGTGGAAAAAGATGAACCTATAAAATATAATGATGTGGAATTGTTGGAAGATTCATCTGTAACAAGGCTAAGAAGATTACAGGATGACTTATACGGCCATTAATAATACTGGAATCTGACTATTATAAAAAAGCTATATTTTTATGCTGGAGGAGAAGTATGGGGGGAATTTTTTTTGGCAAAGGTAAAACTGTTACTGCGGTTGTATGTGTTTTTTTAATTATTTCTTTTTTGCTTCTATCCCTTGGCTCCTGTAAGTACAGGACCATAGAAAAGATAGAAGGAACAAGGGAAATGATGGGAACGTATGTAAACATAATCGTTTATTCTGACGAGGAAACCGGCGCTAAGGCCATAGAAGATGCTTTTGGCGAAATGGGAAAAATCGAAGCGCTGGCCTCGGTTTATGATGAGAACAGCGAGGCATCATTTTTAAATAAAAATGGTTATGTCGATAATCCTTCAGCTGATTTTCTGGACCTTATAGAGACATCTATCGAATTTTATGAAGCCACTGACGGCTGTTTTGATATAACTGTCCAGCCATTACTTGACCTGTGGGGCGCGGGCTTATGGAAGGAAAGCGAGGAAGTCCAGGCACAAAAAATAGGAGAGACACTTGAAGTTATCGGCTCTGATAA
>CAYVWW010000015.1:9241-10045 GCA_964455605.1 uncultured Actinomycetota bacterium
TAAAATTATCGTAAGCGACGATAGGATAGAATTTGAAGTGGATGGAATGGCTATTACCCTGGGGGGCATAGCAAAAGGCTATGCTGTCGACAGGGCGATAGAAAAGATAAAAGAGTATGGAATAAAGCAGTGCCTTGTCAATGCAGGAGGAGATATTTATGCAATGGGAATAAAGCCGGATGGCGAGGAGTGGTTAGTCGAGCTGGAAAGCCCCGATAGCGTAGAGGATGGAGAAAGTATAGACATGGAACCGGTCGTTGCTTTTTCAATTGCCGATAGGGCAATAACTACTTCAGGCGGTTATCACCGATATTATGATGAAGAGAAAGAGGTCCATCATATAATGGACCCGAGGACTGGTTTTACCGCAAATGTCTGCAGTAGCGTAACGGTAATAGCAGATAGCTGCACAGTTGCAGACATTCTTTCCACATCTGTTTTCGTAATGGGTTATGAAAGCGGGCTAAATCTTGTAGAGTCTCTTGATAATACAGAAACATATATAATAGATTCAAATGGGAAAGTTTATCAGTCTTCAGGGATTTTGGAATATATTAAATGAAGTGGGCAAAAAATTTTAAAAAATAAATGAAAGTTGTTATAAAAAAGAAAAGGTCATTCAGGGGGCTTTCTCTTCCTGAGAATAAAATTACCGCTGAAAAGTCAATAGAAGATATGCATATTCCTGAAGAGATTACCATTCCCCTGGAGCAAAATATCGGTGCCCCATGTGAGCTTATAGTGGAAAAAGGGGAAGCGGTTAAAGCTGGGCAGAAGATTGCCGATTCCAAAGGATATGTTTCT
>CAYVWW010000015.1:10055-14686 GCA_964455605.1 uncultured Actinomycetota bacterium
ATTCATTCACCCATCTCTGGAAAATTATTGAAGATAGTAAAAATGGTAAATCCGGTAACCAGCAAGATAATGGATGCTGCGGTAATCAAATCAGACGGAGAGGACTCGTGGGTAGAATGCGAAAAGCTATTTGATATAAAGGAATCAGACGACTATTTTAGCCTGAAGAAAATAATAGATGGATTAGATAAAGAGGAAGCATTAAAAAAGATAAGAGAGGCAGGAGTTGTCGGGTTGGGTGGCGCTACTTTTCCTACCCAAGTAAAGCTCAAACCGCCTCCGGAAAAAAAGATTGACACTATTATTTTAAATGGATGCGAATGTGAACCATTTATAACATCAGACCACAGGATTATGCTTGAAAACGGCAGCAAGGTACTGATGGGGCTTTACATTATAAGCAAGCTGCTCTCGCCAGAGAATGTTTACATAGGTATAGAAGATAACAAAAAAGATGCTATAGAGAATTTGGAGAAACTTATAGTTACTATGAATCTTGATAATTTATTTAAAATAGTTTCTCTCAAATCAAGGTATCCGATGGGGGCAGAAAAAACTCTTATAAAAACGATAACGGGCAGGGCTGTCCCGATAGGCGGGCTACCGATGGATGTCGGGGTTGTGGTAAATAACGTTGCTACGGCTCAATCAATATACGAGGCTGTGATAGAAGGTAGACCGCTGGTGGAAAGAATAGTCACGGTCACAGGAGTCGTAACAAATCCAAAAAACCTTAAAGTGAGGATTGGAACTTCCATCGAACTGTTAATTGAAAAGTGTGGAGGATACAGAAGCGAATTTAATTCTATAATAGCCGGTGGGCCAATGATGGGAGTATCATTTGCCGGGACGGATTTCCCTGTAACAAAAGGAACCAATTGCATAATTGTAAAAAAGAGGAGGTTGCAGGATGAGCAGAATTGCATAAACTGCGGAAGGTGTATAGATGCATGCCCGATGGATCTTATGCCACTTGTTTATGTGAGGAACGCAAAAAAGAAAAGTTTTGATACCTGCAAGGAATATTATATAAATAATTGTATTGAATGTGGTTCCTGTGCATATGTTTGTCCCGCAAATATTCCTATCGTAGGGTATATAAAAACCTGTAAAAATGAGCTGTTAAAAAAACAATCGTCAGGAAAATAAAAAATTGGAAACTAAAAACGATAAAATTTTGATTTCTCATGCGCCCCATATATGGGGAGGTTTCTCTACCGGTAAGATAATGTATATGGTGGTGTTTGCACTGCTTTTCCCAACTGCTGCAAGTATCTATTTTTTCGGATTCTATGCGATATATTTAATAATTATAAGTGTTGTAACTGCGGTGCTGACCGAGTTTGCAATAAAGAAGTTAAGAAAAAAGAGATTCATAATGGATGGGAGCGCAGTAATTACGGGGCTTCTTTTCGCGCTGACACTTCCGCCGAGGCTGCCATTGTGGATGGCTGCGCTTGGTTCGTTTTTTGCAATAGCCATAGCAAAAGAAGCCTTTGGGGGACTGGGTTATAATATATTCAATCCGGCCCTTGCCGGAAGGGCCTTTTTAACGATGTGTTTTTCGAGAGAAATGACCACCTGGGTTCTTCCTACATACTTTAATTTCGACGCAATAACCGGCGCTACTCCTCTGGGAGAAAGTTTTGTATATAGCCAGGACAAAGTATCGCTATACAGGGACTTATTTTTTGGGAACACCGGGGGTTCACTGGGTGAAACATCGGCAATGCTAATACTTATTGGAGCGCTGATTCTTATAATTTTCCGCATAATAGACTGGAGGATACCGGTATTCTATATCGGGGTTGTAGCTATTGGCTCTTTACTGCTCGGTGAGGATGTGTTATTCCAGATTCTGGCTGGGGGGCTTATGATAGGAGCATTTTTCATGGCTACTGATTACGTAACTTCGCCCGTAACAAAGAACGGAAGAATAATATTTGCAGTAGGACTTGGGATACTGACGTTGCTTTTCAGGAATTATAGTAATATGCCGGAGGGGGTTTCTTTCTCGATACTCCTTATGAATGCCTTTGCTCCGCTTATTGATAAATATATCAGGTTAAAACCTTTTGGTTTTTATAAAAGAAAGAAAAATGCTTAAAAAATTTTTTGAAAATAAAGCATATCCAGTTGTTTTTCTGGCAGTAATTGTCGTAATTTCTGTAAGTTTGCTGCTATCTATTAGTAGCGTTACTTCACCGGTACTTGAGATGAGAAAAGCTGAAGAAACGAAAAACACCCTTGAAACTATTTTTCCTGAAATGGGCAACTATGAAGTTGAGGATGAGATATATATTATTTATAGGGATGGGGAAAAGGACGGCTATGCTTTTCAGTCCTCCGGTAAGGGCTATGGTGGAGAAATTGAGATACTGGTAGGGCTGGACACCGGTTTTAAGATTAAGGGAATATCAGTGCTTTCGCATACTGAAACACCGGGGCTTGGCGCAAGGATAACCGAGGCGTCTTTTACTGACCAGTTTAAAGGTATGTCTTTAAGTGAACTTGCCCTTAAGTCAGAAGGCGGTGGGATAGATGCCATAACGGGAGCAACTATAAGTTCAAAGGCTGTTGTGGATGCCATCAGGGGCAACATGTCTGAAGTAATTGATAAACTGGAAAAATAAAAATGATATTTTTTATTAATAATTTGAAAATTAACGGGAGATAATTAAATTACGGGATGAATGATAATAAAGGTGTTGTAAAATCAAAGAAAGATAGCTTAAAAAAATTCTGGAACGAGTTTACTAAAGGGGTTGTAGTATCAAATCCTGTATTTATACTTGTTCTGGGTCTGTGCCCGACGCTGGCTGTTACGACTAGTATCGATAACGCTCTGGGGATGGGCGCAGGAGTAATATTCGTGCTCCTACTTTCGAATATCATAATTTCCAGCATCAGGAAAGCAACACCTTCGCTGGTCAGGATACCTGTTTTTATTGTTGTAATAGCTACCTTTGTTACCATCCTGAGCCTGGTTTTTGAAGCATATTTCCCTCCGCTTTATAAATCGCTGGGGATTTACCTGCCCCTCATTGTTGTAAACTGCATTATTCTTGGAAGGGCAGAAGCATTCGCTTCTAAAAATCCGGTGCTTTTTTCTATTGCGGATGGCCTTGGGATCGGGGTAGGTTTTACCATTTCTCTTATAATGATATCTTTTATAAGGGAAACGTTAGGAACAGGGAGTATCGAGGTATTCGGAAGGCAACTTTTTAAACTACCCGGGCTGTCTTCATATCCTCTGGCTATTTTTATTTCACCTCCGGGAGCTTTCCTTGTAATAGGGATTCTTATGGCATTATTCAGGTTGACAGGGGTGATAAAAGATGAATAATCTTTTTACTATATTTATATTAATGGCTTTTGTTAATAATTTTGTTCTTGTTAAATTTCTCGGTCTGTGTCCTTTTTTCGGGGTGTCTAAAAAATTATCAAGTGCCCTCAGCATGGGTATAGCAGTAACATTTGTTATGCTTCTGGCTTCGATCTCGACATCAGTTATTTATAACTATATCCTTGTGCCATACGCGGTTGAATTCATGAATATCGTAATATATATTCTGGTGGTAGCTTCACTGGTTCAGATAGTGGAGCTGATAATCAGGAGGACAAATATATTACTTTATAACGCCCTTGGGATATATCTCCCGTTAATAACTACTAACTGTGCCGTTCTGGGTATTACTCTTATAAATTCAGCAGAGAGTTATTCTATTATAGAAAGCATTGTTAGCGCTCTGGGTGGAGGTGTTGGTTTTACGCTGGTTATTATAATAATGTCAGGCATAAGGGAGAAGCTGGACCTTTCTGATGCTCCAAAGTCCATGAAAGGCCTGCCGGTGGCTTTTTTAACTGCAGCTATTCTAGCAATGGCATTTATGGGATTTAACGGGATGGTGTAGAACCGGATGGAAAGAATGGTGCTATTTTATTTTAATAATTTAGGATTGGCTATTAGATTATGAATACTGGTTTGATTATATTAATACTTAGCTCAATAGGGATTGCATGCGGAATATTGATATTCCTGGTAAACAGGTTCCTACCGAAGGAGCCGGCTTCATTAAGAAGAGCCCAGGAAATTGAAAAGCATCTGCCCGGGGTTAATTGTGGCGCATGCGGATATCCGGGTTGTTTCGCATATGCGCAGGCGCTGGCAGAGGATAAGGATATTTTTCTTAAAAATCCCTGTGCCATGACGCTGCAGGATCCGGTTGCGCTTGAGGGGCTTGAGAACGTTCTTGGAATTAAAATTGATTCTTCGGCAATGCAGAAAAAAGCAGTGGTTCGTTGCTGGGGTGACCCGGATATAATCGGGGATTACAGAGGTGTTCAAACCTGCAGGGCAGCTTCGAAATTATTTGGCGGTTTTAAGAATTGTCCTTATGGCTGCCTTGGGCTGGGGGATTGCGTCGAGGTTTGTCCCGTTGATGCGATTTCCATTGATGAGGAAAGGCATGTGGCTGTAATAGATAAGGATAAGTGTACGGGGTGTGGCCTGTGTGTTGAGGAATGCCCGATGAATGTAATAGAACTTATACCTGCGGACACGAAGATTGCTCTATTGTGCAGCTACGGACCTATCAAGAACGTGGCGGGCAGGAAGAGATGCGATAGGG